>CAUSBF010000024.1:0-14041 GCA_963529595.1 uncultured Campylobacter sp. | reverse complement strand
GATAAAAGCGAAAAGTAAAATTTATGAAAACGGGCGAAATTTATGAAATTTTAAACGCCGCCGCGCCTTTTTGCGACGCAGAGGCGTGGGATAATAGCGGGCTAATGCTAGGAAACTTGGATGATGAAATTTCAAAAATCTATCTAAGCCTCGACGTTACTAGCGAGCTGGTGCGCGAAGCTGAGGCGGGCTCTCTTTTCGTGGTACACCACCCGCTAATTTTCAGTCCGCTAAAATCGCTTGATCCGCGGCTATATCCTACAAATTTGATCTATGAGATGATCCGCAAAAATATCTCGCTTATCGCGATGCATACGAACTTTGACAAGCACGTTTTAAACGGGTTCGTAGCGCGCGAAATTTTAAAATTTGAAATTACGGATGAGCGGGAATTTTTGGTTTTCATGCGCGCGGATTTGAGCTTTGAGGCTCTGTGCGCGGATATAAAACGCAAGCTTGGCATTGAGCATCTACGCGCCGTAAAGACGAAAAATTTTATCCGAAATATCGCGCTTTGCACCGGCAGCGGAAGCGAACTGAATCAAAACTTGAGCGTGGATTGCTTCATCACGGGCGATATAAAATATCACACGGCGCTTCAAAATTTAGAAAACGGCGTGAGTTTGATCGACATAAATCATTTTGAAAGTGAGCGCTATTTTGGGCGCGCGCTCGCACCTTTCTTGCAAAAAAGCGAAATTGAAGTTATAATAAGCGAGCAAAAAAATCCATTTACGTATTATTAAAGGAAAAAGATGAACAAATATTTAAGCCAATTGGTAGAGCTTTGCGAATTCGATAAGCAGCTGGACGGATTTAAGCCTAAAATCGAGGGCGCGCAGGAGAAACTAAGCAAAAAAAGCGGCGAAATTTCGGGTGCAAAAGAGCAGATCGAAACTCTAAATGCGGAGATCGCCGAGCTAAAATCTCAAATTTTACAAGCAAACGCGCAGCTGAGCGCCTTTTCGTCCAAGCTAAAAAGCACGGGTAAAAAAAGCGGCGCGGCAAAGACCGAAAAAGAGATCAAAGCTCTCAGCGTCGAAGAGGACATCGCAAAAGAACAGCTCGAAGCCACAAACGAGGAGATCGAAAGGCTAGAAAAGATCGTAGCCGCAAAAGAGGCGCTCGTAAAAGAGCAGAGCGAGAAGCAAGAGGTGCTTGAGGCCGAGTTAAAAAGCCTACAAGAGCAGGTAAGCGCCGAGATGGGCGAGGTCGAGGTCGCTCGCGGCGCAATCTACGCCAAGCGAGATAAGCTAATGCAGGCGATGAATCCAAAAACAGTTTCTTTCTACGAAAAGATCCGCAAGTGGGCGGGCAATACGGCGGTCTCGCCGGTGCGCAAACAGGCCTGCTACGGCTGCTTTATGCGTATAAGCGACAAGACCTATTCTGCGGTCATTAAAAGCGACGACATCGTAACCTGCCCGTATTGCGGTAGAATTTTATATAAAGAAGCCGAGTGATCTACACCGCCTTGGCGTTTTTGGCGTGGCTCGTCGCTGCGCCTTTTATTTTTATCCTAAGCTTTAAAAAAAAATACCGCACGAGCTTGAAGGCGCGATTTTTTCTATACAAAAACCCTAAATTTAGCCCCGCTGCGGTGCACTTTCACGCTTGCAGCTTGGGCGAGGTAAACGCTCTTGCGCCGCTAATTTCTAAATTTGACGATGTCGCGCTTAGCACGACCACGCAGACGGGCTTCAGTGCTGCGCGCGCGCTTACGCCGAACTCTCGCTACCTGCCGTTTGAAAACTGGCTTCCGTTTTGGCTTACGAGCAGCCGCGTGCTGGTGATTTTTGAAGCGGAGCTGTGGCTAAATTTGATCCGTTCCGCCAAAGCGCGCGGAAGCTACGTAATCCTGCTAAACGCGCGCATTAGCGATCGCTCGTACGCGAGCTATCTACGTTTTAAGCTTTATTATCGCAAAGCGTTTGAAAATATCGATCTGGTGCTTGCGCAAAGCGAGCTTGATGCGGCGCGGCTGCGGGAGCTCGGCGCAAAAAATATAAAGGTCGCAGGCAACATAAAAAGCGCGAATATCGCCGTTGCGGCGAAGGATTATTCCGCCGCGGCCGCAAATAGCTTCGTGCTTACGATCTCAAATACTCACGAGGGCGAAGAGGAGCTCGTTTTATCAAATTTAAACGATTTTATAAAATTTCACGGCTCGCAGAGTGCTCTTGAAAAATACCCGCGCACAACGGGCTCTCATGGCGATAAGAGCTTGCCTGCGGCTGAGCTTCGCGGCGAGACGAGCTCGACCGAGATTGTAAATTTAAACGCAGCTTCTTTGGGTGCGGCGACTTCAAGCGACGCTTCGTCCGCCGTGCCGAATACGGCACCTTTAAACGGCGCGTCTTTAAATTCTACCGCACCGAATACGACATCTTCGACTGCCGTGCCGCAAAAGCTAAAAATCATCCTGGCGCCGAGACATCCGGAGCGCTTTGAAAAGGTACGTGAAATTTGTGAGATTTGGGCGCGAGAACATGGGCTTAGCTTTGAGCAGTTTAGCGACGGCGCTGGGCTTGGGAGCGATTTTATCTTGCTCGATGCCTTCGGAGAGCTAGCGAACTTTTATAAAATTTCAAACGTCGTGATCTTGGGCGGTAGTTTTTTGCGCAATATCGGCGGACATAGCCCGATCGAGGCGGCGAGCTTCGGCGTGCCGATCATCAGTGGGCGATTTTTTCATAATCAAAAGGCGCTGTACGCGCTCGTACAAAACATCGCTCTATGCGACGCGAATGAAATTTCAAGCGCTTTAAAAGAGCCGCTAAAGAGCACGCGGATAGATAAAATTTGCGATCTGCAAGAGATAGAAAATTTAATTAAGGAAAGAATTTAATGCAAGAAAAAGCCTACAAGCTGCTGGCGGCGCAGGAAAACATCTCACACAACGAAGCCAAGGCCCTCATCGACGCGGGGCTTGTAAGCGCGCGCGGCGCAAAGATCGCTCTAGCGCGCGAGATGCTCGGCGAAAATACTAAATTTAGCGTGATGAAGCCCGCAAAACCTGCGATCATTTACGAGGATGAGAACGTTTTGGCGGTCAATAAGCCGCCCTTTATGAGCAGCGAAAATTTGGAAAAAATCTATAAATTCGGGCTTCTAAACCGCCTGGATAAGGAAACCAGCGGCGTCGTGCTGCTATATAAGAACGAAGAATTTCGCGAAGCGGCGATTGCGGAATTTAAAAATTTGCGCGTGAAGAAAAGCTACATCGCGATCGTAAAAGGGATCGTGAGCGAAGAGATGAAATTTGACGAGCCGATTTTGACGATAAAGACCAGAAGCGGCGCGTTTTCTAAAATTTCGCCAAACGGCAAGAGTGCATTTAGCGAGGTTTATCCGCTGATGGTAAGCGGCAAAAAATCGCTCGTAAAAGTGCGGATCGAGACGGGCAGAACCCATCAGATCCGCGTGCATCTGGCAAACGCGGGATTCGGCGTAATAGGCGATGAAAAATACGCTAAAAGCCGTGCGAAGCGGATGTTTTTGCACTCGTACGAGACCGAAATTTTAGGGCTTAAATTTAAAGCTCCGCTAGGTAAAAGCTTCAACGAATTCGGCTTTGAAATTCCTAAAGATCTCTGATATTCAATGGCTTTTAAGTTAATTTTAGGTAACATCGCAAGTTTAAAAATTTTATAAGGGATCAAAGTGTTTGAGATCATAAGCGAGTCGTTTAAAAACGCGGTCAATAAATTAAAAACAATCGATGACGAAAAAGCTTTAAAAAACGCCTTGGAAACGCTAAAAAAGGCGCTTTTAAAGGCCGACGTGCACCACAAAGTCGTAAAGGATTTTTTGGCGCTCGTCGAAGCCGATCTTCGCATCGGCACGATAGGACAGAAGCCGTTTTTGCAGTCCATCAAGGCAAATTTGACTAAAATTTTAACGGCGCCTAGAGGTAGCAGTCAGGGATTTGTATTTGCCGGCACGCCTCCTACGGTAGCTTTGATGACGGGACTTCAAGGAAGCGGAAAATCCACAAGCACGATAAAACTTGCAAACTATCTAAAACTTCGTAAAAAAAAGGTCTTGGTTGCAGCGTGCGACTTGCAGCGTCTGGCCGCGGTCGAACAGCTCCGCCAGCTGTGCGAAGCAAACGAGATTGAGCTATTTTTTATAGAGGGCGAGAGCGATCCGCTAAAGGTTGCGCAGAAGGCGCTAAGCAAGGCTAAGAGCGGGCTTTATGACGTACTGCTCGTAGATACAGCGGGGCGCCTTGCGATCGATGAGGCGCTTATGGCACAGCTTGCGGAGATGAAAAAAGCTCTAAATCCGCATGAAATTTTTTACGTAGCGGACGCTATGAGCGGTCAAGACGGCATTAAAACGGCCGCTAAATTTGATGAAATTTTAGGTTTAACGGGCGTGATCTTAAGCAAATTTGACGCCGATACCAAAGGCGGCGTAGCTCTTGGTATCGCGCAGCAACTGGGTATCCCGCTTCGCTTTATCGGAACCGGCGAAAAGGTGGCTGATCTGGAGGGCTTTATACCCGATAGAATCACCGGCCGCATTATGGGCGAGGGCGATTTAGCGACGTTAGCCGAGAAAACAAGCGCCGTTTTCGATGAAAGAGAAGCCAAGGCTCTGAACAAAAAGATCAAAAAAGGCGAGTTTAATTTCAACGATTTCGTAAATCAGCTCGAAAGCGTGAAAAAGCTCGGCAATATGAAAAATTTAATCGGCATGATCCCGGGGCTTTCCGGCATGGCGAATAAGATAAAAGATATCGATTTGGAAAACTCAAAAGAGATACTTCATATCAAAGCGATGATCAGCTCTATGACACCGAAAGAGCGCGAAAACCCCGATCTGCTAAATAATTCGCGTAAGCGCAGACTTGCTGCTGGCGCAGGGCTTTCGCAGGTGGAAGTAAACCGCTTTTTGAAGCAGTTTGCGGGCGCTTCGAAGCTTGCGAAGAAATTTTCGGGCAAGGGCGGCATGCAGGGGCTTGCCTCGATCGCTCAAAGGCAAAATTTACCGAGATAGCCTCTCGGTAGAGTTTGCAGATGTTTAAGTTTTAGCCATCTGCAAGTTCTAAAACTTACAAAAATTTAAGGAGAAAAAATGGCAACAGTTGTTAGGCTTACAAGAATCGGAAGAAAGAAGCAGCCTTTTTACCGCATCGTGGTAACGGATAGTAGGAAAAGACGCGACGGCGGCTTTATCGAGACGATCGGCTTTTATAACCCGTTAAAACAGAGCGATAATATTAAATTCGACGCGGAGCGTTTGGCATACTGGAAGAGCGTAGGCGCGAAGTTAAGCGATAGGGTCGCTCAAATCACAAGCAAATAAAATGGTAGAAAATTTTATAAAAGAATACGCAAAGTTGATCGCCGACTATCCGCAGTCCGTTTCTACGCAAAAGCGGGTCGGTGAAAACTTTACCGAGATCATCGTCTATGCCGACAAGGCCGATACAGGCAAACTCATCGGCAAGGACGGCAAAATGATAAACGCTATAAAGACCGTCATCATCGGCTATAAAGCAAAAGATCCGATCAATTATAAAATTACCGTCAAAGCCAAAGATGCCTGATGATCTTTTAGAGGTCGCTAAGCTCGGTCGGACTATCGGTCTAAAGGGCGCGGTTAAAATTTTCGATCGCAGCGACTTCCCCTCCCAGTTTAAAAAAGGCGCCAAATTTTATCTGCGAAACGGCGAAATTTTAGAAATTCTATCCTTTAACGGCGCAAATTCTAGCGCTATTTTTAAAAATTACGAAAGCGTAGAGGCAGCGGCAAATTTAACTAACCAAATCCTTTACCGTAGCAAAGAGGACACGCGGAAATTTTGCAAATTGCAAAAGGGCGAGTTCTTTTACTTCGATATTATCGGACTTGAAATTTACGAAGACGGCGCGGTTTTGGGGCGCGTAAGGGACATATCGCAGATCGGAAGCGGTTATCTTTTTGAGGTAGAAACGGATGAAAGCTTAATCTTACAGGCTATGCCGAAAGAATTTTTCATTCCCTACGTGGACGCCTATGTGAAGGAAATTTCGCTTAGCGAGCATAAAATTTTTACGCAAAACGCGCGCGCGATTTTGGAAAACTCATGAATTTTATCTTCGTTTCGCTGTTTGAAAATCTCATCGCGCCGTATTTTGAAGACTCGATTTTAAAGCGCGCGGTCGATAAGAAAATAATCTCGACGCATTTTTTTAACCCGCGAAATTTCACGGCAAATCGGTATAAAAAGGTAGATGATTATATGATCGGCGGCGGTGCGGGGCTTTTGATCGGCACGGAGCCGCTTGCCAGTACGATCGAGCAAGTAAGAGCTAAATTTAAAAATGCCAAGTTTATCTACCTCTCACCCGCCGGTAAAAAATTTAATCAAAACGATGCCAGGCGTCTAAGCGGCGAAGAGAGCCTATGCTTTATCTGCGGGCGCTACGAGGGGATCGATGAGCGCATAGTCGAAAGGTATGTAGATGAAATTTTTTGCATCGGCGATTTCGTCCTTACCGGCGGCGAGCTCGGCGCGCTTTGTATGTGCGATGCGATAAGCCGCAACATAAAGGGCGTTTTAGGCAACGAAAGCTCGCTTGTCGAAGAAAGCTTTGAAGAAGGAATTTTAGAGGCGCCTGCATTTACAAAGCCTGATGTTTTTGAAAATTTACCTATAGTTTCAGAGTTTTTAAAGGGTAATCACGCTAAAATGCGCAGTTTAAAAAATCAAATGGCGCTATGCAAAACGAGGTTTTTCCGCCCGGATATGTACCGAAAAATCGCCAGAAATAAAGGAAATTTATGAAAAACAAGTATATCCAAGCGTTTGAGGACGCTCAGATCACAAGCAAAAGTGTGCCTGATTTCCGTGCCGGCGACACCTTAAAGGTAGCCATCAGGATCAAAGAGGGCGATAAGAGCAGGATTCAAAATTTTGAAGGTACCTGCATTGCGCGCCGCGGAAACGGCGTCAGCGAGACTTTTATCATCCGCAAGATTGGCGCAAATAGCGTCGGCGTGGAGAGAATTTTCCCGATCTACAGCGAGAGTATCGAAAGCATCGAGGTTCTAAGAAAAGGACGCGTTCGCCGCGCGAAGCTATTTTACCTACGCGATAGACGCGGTAAAGCGGCTAAAATCAAAGAGCTACGAAAATAATCCTTTAAATTTACGCTTCTTAATTCAAAAGGAAGCTCTTTTTATAATGCGCGAGATTTTAAAAAATTTCGCGCAAAATCTACTCGCATTAAATCTAAAATTTTACAACTTTTCCATTAAAATTTTTAATTCTAAACTGCCTAAAAATCGTCTTTTTCGATAGAAAAAGATAAAATATATCCTGATTTTATTTGCGTTTAAAAATATTACTATAAAATGCAAATTTTAATTTAGAAAGCTCGCGCTAAATTCGAGAATTCGGCCGAGTAAAATTTATTCAATAAAGAGCGAGATGTGATTTTTCTAGGCATTGACGTAGGATCAACCACTGTTAAAACGGTAGTTTTAAACGAAAAATATGAAATTTTAAGCAAGAGCTACGAGCGGCATTTGGCAAAGCCTAAAGAGCTGGTGCTGGATAAAATTTTGCAAATTCAAAAAACCTATGCAGGCGAGCAATTCAGCGTCGCCATAGCGGGTTCGGCAGGCATGGGCATCGCCAAAAATTGCAAAATTCCGTTCGTCCAGGAGGTTTTCGCTACCTCGCTCGGCGTCAAGCGGATGTTTCCAAAGACCGATGTCGTAATCGAGCTGGGCGGCGAGGATGCTAAAATTTTATTTCTCACGGGCGGACTTGAGGAGCGGATGAACGGCTCGTGTGCGGGCGGCACCGGCGCATTTATTGATCAGATGACCAACCTTTTGCATCTGGATATCACGGAGCTTGATCGTTTAAGCTTTGCGGCGAATAAAATTTACCCGATCGCCTCACGCTGCGGCGTGTTTGCCAAAAGCGACATTCAGCCGCTATTAAATCAAGGCGTTAGAAAAGAGGATATTTGCGCCAGTATCTACGCCGCGGTCGTCGAACAGACGATTTCTGGGCTCGCACAGGGTCGCGAAGTTAAGGGCAATATTCTATTCTTGGGCGGTCCGTTGTTTTTCCTAAAAGGCCTTCAGGCGCGCTTTAAAGAGGTGCTAAAGCTCACCGACGAAACCGCGACCTTCCCCGACATTGCGCCTTACTTCGTGGCTTATGGTAGCGCGCTGTATGCAAAAGATACGGGCGAGACGTTAAATTTAGAGGAGACGATCGCGCTTTTAAAAAAGGAGCCCGACAGAACCGCGCTAGAAGCCGAGCCGCCGCTTTTCAAAGACAGAGCGGAATTTGACGAGTTCACCGCTCGTCACGCCCGCGCGAGCGTGCCTAAGGTGGATATCCACACCTACAGTGGAGATGCGTATTTGGGCGTGGATTGCGGCAGCACTACGATCAAAGTCGTGCTTATGGGCGCAAACTACGAGCTGCTGTATAAATTTTACTCCTCCAATAAAGGCGATCCGGTCGACATCCTGTTGCCGCGCCTTAAGGAGCTATACGATCTTTGCGAAGGTCGCATTAAAATCAAGGGCAGCGGCGTTACCGGATATGGCGAGGATCTCATTAAAACCGCTTTTCGCTTCGATTACGGTATCGTTGAGACGATCGCGCATTACAGCGCCGCGCGCCACTTCAATCCAAAGGTCGATTTCATCATCGACATCGGCGGGCAGGACATCAAGTGTTTCTCTATTAAAGATGGCAATATTGATTCTATCGTGCTAAATGAAGCGTGCAGCTCGGGCTGCGGCTCGTTTTTGCAAACCTTTTCAAATTCTTTGGGCTACGACATTAAAGATTTTGCAAACCTAGCCCTTTTTGCAACACATCCCGCTAAGCTTGGTAGCCGCTGCACGGTCTTTATGAACTCTTCGGTTAAGCAAGCTCAAAAGGACGGCGCTACGATCGAGGATATCAGCGCTGGACTTGCCATCAGCGTCATAAAAAATGCAATCTACAAGGTTATCCGCGTGCGAAATGCCGACGATTTGGGTCAAAACATCGTAGTGCAGGGCGGTACCTTTTTAAACAATGCTGTGCTGCGCGCTTTTGAAAAAGAGCTCGGCAAAAATGTGATTCGCCTCGATATCAGCGAGCTTATGGGTGCATACGGTGCGGCGCTTTTTGCCAAAAATAACGCAAACGAGCGTACCGATATGATCAGTCGTGCAGAGCTTGAAAATTTCACTCATCGCAGCGAATTTAGCGTCTGCAAGCTCTGTACCAATAAATGCCCGCTTACGATCAGCTACTTCGGCGATACTAAATTTGTCTCGGGCAATAAATGCGAGCGCGGCGCGGGCAAAGAGATCCGCCACGACATTACGAATTTATTTGAGTTTAAAAACGAGCTTTTGCGAAAATATCGCAAGCCGCCGAAGCAAGACGCGCCGCGGGTCGGAATTCCATTTGTTTTGAATATGTTTGAGATGATCCCATTTTGGAGTGCGTTTTTTGAAAATTTAGGCATGAGCGTCGTGCTGTCGCAAAAGCCGCGAAAAGAGACGCTGTTTTTAGCAAGCCAAAGCATCCCGAGCGACACCGTCTGCTACCCGGCTAAAAGCGTGCACGGCCACATCTACGATCTGCTAAATAAGAGCGTCGATTTTATCTTCTATCCGTGTATGAGCTACAGCCTAGATGAAAATATCAGCGAGAACTGCTACAACTGCCCCGTAGTCGCATACTATCCCGAGCTGATACGCGCGAACGTAGGCGCGCTGGAGGAGAAAAAATTCCTCTATCCGCACGTGGATCTTAACATGCAAGATTCGTTTTGCAAAACGATGCAGGCTGAGCTCGCGGATGCTGGGTATAAATTTCATTCCGACGCCGTGAAAAACGCCGTCTTGCAAGGCCTTAAGGAGCTGCAAAACTACAAAAATACCGTTTTAATAAAAGGCGAGGAGACCCTAAAAGAGATACAAAGTAGCGGTGCCAGCGCCATTGTGCTAGCGGGTCGTCCGTATCATATCGATAAGACGATCAACCACGGCATCGATCGCTATCTAAATTCCTTGGGCTTTATAGTGCTTAGCGAGGACGCGCTGCCGCTTAGCAGGGTGCAGACGAAAAGCCTTAATCAATGGACCTACCACGCCAGGCTTTATAGCGCGGCGCGGTTCGTCTGTAAATACCCGCGCATGCAGCTGGTGCAGTTAGTGAGCTTCGGCTGCGGGATAGATGCAATCACGGGCGACGAGGTGCGCGACATACTGCGCCAAAACGGTAAAATTTACACTCAACTTAAAATCGACGAGGTTACGAACCTAGGCGCCGTTAAAATTCGTCTGCGTAGCCTAAAAGCGACTATGATAGAGCGCGAGAGGCAAGGCGCGCAACAAGAAGCAAGAAAGGATGCGCGCTAATGTTTGCTAAATTTACGAAGGATATGAAAGCGACCCACACGATATTGATCCCCACGATGATTGATCCGCATTTTCGCTTTATGCAAGGCGTGCTGCGCGACGAGGGCTATAAGAGCGTCCTGCTCGGCGAAAATCGTCAAAATATCGTCGAGGAGGGGCTTCGCAGCGTGCATAACGACATGTGCTACCCCGCGCTGCTCGTCATCGGGCAGTTTATCGACGCGCTAAAAAGCGGCGAGTTCGACACGCACAAGGTGGCGCTTCTCATCAGCCAAACGGGCGGCGGCTGCAGAGCGAGCAACTACATAAATTTGCTTCGCAAAGCGCTTGAGGACAGCGGCTTTAGCTACGTCCCCGCGATCTCGTTAAATTTCGGCTCGCTAGATGAGAACGAATTTAGCCTCGGCAAAAAATCGCTTCTAAAGCTCTTTGCCGCGATATTTTACGGCGATTTGATGATGGGACTATATAATCAGTGCAAGCCCTACGAAAAGATCAAAAATCAAACGAATGAAATTTACGAACTCTGCGCCGAGCGGATCAAAAATTTGACCGATCAAAGATCGTTTTTCAATCTCAAGAAAAATTTCAAATTTATCCTCTCGCAGTTCGCTAAAATCGAGCGCGACGATAAGCCGCGAGTGAAGGTGGGTATCGTGGGCGAAATTTATCTCAAATACTCGCCCATCGGCAACAACGGCCTAAACGCCTACCTCATCCGCGAAAACGCTGAGCCCGTAAATACGGGGCTGATGGACTTCGTGCTTACCTGCATCTACGATGCGGTCTACGACAAGCAGCTCTACGGCAAGGGCGGCGCGGTGTATTACGGCTCGCTTGCGGTCGCTAAGGTAGTGGAATTTTTCCAGCGCATGATGATTAAGCAGATGAAGCGCTTCGGCTTTCGCGCGCCAAGCCCATTTAGCGAGGTTCGCGCCGCCGCCGACGGCTATATCGGTCACGGCGTGAAGATGGGCGAGGGCTGGCTGCTGACGGCGGAGATGGTCGAGTTTATGCGCCACGACATACAAAACGTCGTGTGCGCGCAGCCCTTCGGTTGCCTGCCAAACCACATCATCGCGCGCGGAATGATCCGAAAGATCAAGCAAAACTATCCGCAAGCAAACATCGCCGCAATCGATTATGACCCGGGCGCAAGCGCGGTAAATCAAGAAAACCGCATAAAGCTGATGCTTGCTAACGCAAATCGAAAGTAGCGCGCCACATATCAAAAATGGCTTTGGAATTTTAAATTCTAAAGCCTACCGTAAAATTTTAAAATTTAAAAGCGAGCTCGCGATGACGGTTAAATTTTGACGCATAAATGACTCGCTTCCTTTCGCGAAATTTCCTCGAGATTTTAAAATTTTAAAATCTTGGCAGTGCCATTGCGCTTATTTTGCCTTTTCCGTGCGTTTTGGCTTCAATTCTTGCGAAATTTCATCGGAATTTTATGGAAGTCCGCGCGAAATTCTACGCGTCGCCGCCATAGAATTCCATCACACAATCCCATTTCGCCACGTCATAAAATTCCACTCTCATTAAGGCAAAATTTAATACAATCCGTCTTTAAATTTTACAAAGGAAGTTTATGAAATTTTGGATTTACGGTACGCTTTTAGTGTTATGTTGCGGGGTTTTTATCGGATGCGCGAGTAAGAATTTGCCGGGCTATATGCAGGGGCGTGAGCATATCGTCGCAATGAGCGCGGCATCTGGCGGTCAGCTGCGAATGAGCGGCGAGATTTATGATTACGTATTTGATGCGAATCTTAGCGCCGTGCGCGCCAAGGTCGCGAGTCTGGCGTCGCTAAATAAAGACGCGATAAGGCGCAACGTAAGCATGCTCACGATCGACAGATACAACGAGGGCAGCGATGCCGCATATATCCAGCACGAAATCGAGCTCGTAAAATACGATCTGCCGCTACCCGTGCAGGCTAAGCTGATGGACGATCCAGAGCAGCTGGAGCCCGCGTATAGTTCTACGTTTCGTTACTCTTATCTGATCGAAGGCAAATATTTTAAGCGCCTAAAAGATCACGACGAGCTGCGCAGATCGCACCGCCTAAGCGTGCCGATCGAATACCCTGCGCGTATAGCGGTCGATAGCGGGATTAAAAGCGAGCGCGATGCGAAAATGGATACCGACATACAAGGACTCATCGTAATGCCGCTAATGATGCCAGTGCTGCTGTTAGGCAATATCCTCGGAGGCTAAAAATCTGCCGAATCATGGAAGTGAAATTTTATTGATTTAAATTCTAAAGTAGTGGCGGACAGAGAGGGATTTGAACCCTGATTTTAGGGTTATTAGTAATATTTCTTATCTAAGTAGCCATTAAGCTATAAAGATATATAATGCTTTTAATGTGTATATCTACACACGAAAGTTTAAAGATGAGTAAAGACGATAAATTAATCAAGGATTTGGAAAATAATCCCAAAAACGTAAGGTTTGAAACACTTAAAAAACTGCTTGAAAATGCCGGTTATGTAGCCACAAACAATGGCTCGTCGCATTGGCAGTTTAGAAAACCCGGCAGGGATTTGGTAACTATACCAAGGCAAAGACCTATGAAAGTTATTTATGTCATAGAGGCTTTAAAAGCATTGAAAAAGGAAAAGAAATGAAAAAAGATAAAAGCTATTATCTAAATTTGCCTTACGAAATAATCGTAAGAAAACTTACCGATGATGAGGGTGGCGGATATTTTGCAAGATATAAGGACTTCCCTTATATTATGGGTGACGGCGAAAATGAAGCAGAAGCAATAGCAGACGTAAAAAGTGCTTTTGACGGCGCTTTAGAGGTTATGCTCGCAAATAATGATTTCATCAAAGAGCCAAACGATAAGAAAGTTCGTGTAAATTTGAGCCTTTCGCAATCTTTGCTTAATGCTATCGACAAGGTTACGAGCAACCGATCACAATTTTTAAGTGAGGCTGCGAATTTGAAGCTTAATAGGATTTGAGTCCTAGATTTTTCCCCCTATATACTTGCAGCCCGTGGTGCGAAATGTAATGTAGCACGATCACACGGGCTGATAATAGTTGCGCCGCACCCGAGTTCACGAGGGAGTCGGACGGCGCATCATTAATAAAATTTATATTGATATTGTGTGAAGTTTTGCGCGGCTTGTGCGCGCTTCGAGCGAGGCGCCCCGCGCCGAGCGTGAAGCCGCGCTCTTGTGTCTTTATATACTATTGTTCGTTAATCAATTTTAACGCCAAATTTTAAAAGTTCTTTCGGTAGGTAGTCGTCAAGGTTGCAGATCGTATCGTCGTCTATCTCGATTAAGTTTAAGTTGTTTTCCTTATATAGGTTTTGCTTTCGTTGTTTGCGTTTTTTGTATTTCTCGTCGTTTTCCAATCCCCAAAACTCTATGTAAATTTTACCTTTTGGAATATAAAAATCGCAATACATTTCCTCTGCGATCGGCACTTTTCTTTCGTAGGCGAAAGCAATGTATTCGCCTAATAGCCAATTCGCGATTATCATTTCTGCGCGGCTTCTGACGTAATGCCCTGATTGTGTCCTATGCTTCGCTTCGAATTTCTTTCTGAAGTCGATTTCCTCTGCTGTGTTTGGCTCCGTTTGTTCTTCTAGGTTTAAAGCTTTGTTTAGTGCCTCATTCTCTAAAATTGACTTATCCCATTC
>CAUSBF010000023.1:0-14295 GCA_963529595.1 uncultured Campylobacter sp. | reverse complement strand
GGATAAAGCCGCCCTGCTTTTTTAAATTTTCACTAATGTCCTTGGAATTAAAAGCAATTGACGCATAAAAATACGCAAAAAATATAACCAACACAAAGGTCAAAAAGTTAAAGAAGTAATTGCTAGGGCTTAGGAAATCGTGGATCTTTTGGATGATCGGATTAGTGCTTGCCTGTAAAATTGTAGTCGGAAACATCAAAATCGCGCTTGCAAAAATAGGCGGAATGACGCCACTTAAATTTAGCTTGATCGGCACGTAATTCATAATGCGCTTATTTTGATTCGCCATCAATACCTTGCGCGAAAACGATACCGGAATTCTGCGTTCGCCTAGCTCCACATATAAAATTGCTCCGATAGTAGCCAGGATAATTAGCACGATCGCGATTAGCTTTAAAACGTTCATTTCGCCGGTATTTACTAAATTTACGGTACTTCCGATCGCTCTAGGGATGGCGCTTACGATACCTGCAAAGATAATAAGGCTGGTGCCGTTACCGACGCCGCGTTGCGTAATCTGCTCGCCGATCCACATCAAAAGCATGGTGCCTGCCAGCATCGAAATGCACGAGATGAAAACAAACTCGTTGGTATTCTCCGCCATTATCGCAGGCGCTCCGGTCTGTCCGTGAATGCCCTGTAAGCCGATGCTAACGCCGATGGATTGAACCATAGCGATTGCGATTGTAGCATATCGGATGATCTGCATATATTTCTGCATACCGTCGCGCTCTTTTTTGAGTTTACCTAAATTTGGAAAGGTTGCGGCAAGCAGCTCCATAATGATCGAAGCGGTAATATAAGGCATAATGCCTAGCGAGATAACGCTGAATCGCTCCGCCGCGTTACCGCTAAACATATTAAACATTCCAAAAGCGTTGTTGCTATTGTTTTGAAAAAATTGCTTTATAACCTCAACGTCCACTCCCGGAACTGGCACGTAAGCTAGCAACCTATAGGCAAAAAGAAAGCCCAAAGTAATGAGAATTTTGTTGCGTAGCGATTTATTCATTATTTTTGTCCGCTAGACTTTACGTTCTCGTCTTTGATCTTGCTAGCGAGCGCTTTTGCGCCTACGCCGATCAGCTTGATCTTTTTAACGGAATTTGAAATTTTATGAACGGATTTGATGCTTTCGATCGTGATCTCGCCAAGATCTTTGATAGCTTCGATTTTATCGACATTGATCACGTAAGGCTTTTCAAATTTAGAAGTAAAACCTACCTTCGGAAGCCTTCGCTGAATCGGCTGCTGACCACCTTCGAAGCCTCTTTTTTCGTGAGAGCCGGTACGCGCGGTCTGACCCTTGCCGCCGCGACCCGCAGTTTTACCCAGGCCGCTTCCTTGACCGCGACCCAAGCGCTTAGTAGCGTGAGTCGAGCCCGGGGCTTTTTTAAGATTTTCTAATCCCATCTTTTATCCTTGTTAGTGTTTTAACATACTAAGAGCTTTCATCGTAGCTCTTACGACATTTGAGGAGTTGTTCGAACCTAGCGATTTGGTGAGGATATCTTTAACACCCGCAAGCTCTAAAACCGGGCGGACTGAACCGCCTGCGATAACGCCGGTACCTTCGCTCGCCGGCTTAAGTAAAATTTTGCTCGCATTGTATTTGACTTCGATATCGTGAGTGATAGTAGAGCCGTTTAAATTTACCTTGATAATATTTTTAAACGCATCGTCTACCGCTTTTTTAATCGCGTCAGGAACCTCTTTGGATTTACCGAAGCCAAAGCCTACTAGACCATTTCTATTGCCTACCACTACAAGCGCGGTAAATCTAAACCTTCTACCGCCCTTAACGACCTTCGTAACCCTACCGATATTGACGATTACCTCTTCGAATTCTTCTCTATTATACTTTTCCACAATCATTCCTTTGGGTTATAGTTTGATGCCGTTTTGGCGTAGCGACTCGGCAAAGCTTGCGATTACGCCATGATACAAATAGCCATTGCGATCGAAAATCGCCTCGGAGATGCCTTTATCCCTTAGCTTGGAAGCCAAATCTTTAGCTAGGCTAGCCGCGCCCTCTTTGTTTGCCTTTAAATTTAAAACCTTACCGCTGCTGGCGCACAAAGTCGCGCTCGCCGCGTCGTCGATAGCCTGAGCGTAAACTGTCCTATTGGATTTGAAAATAGAAATTCTAGGGCAAGATGCGACGCCTGAAATTTTAGCGCGAATTCTTCTTTTTCTCTTGATTCGTAAAGAGATCTTTCTTTTTAATACATTCTGTGTCATTTCTCAACCCTTATTTCTTAGCTGTTTTTCCGGCTTTGCGGATGATATGCTCTTCAAGATACTTGATGCCTTTGCCCTTATACGGCTCAGGCGGTCTGAATCCTCTGATCTCGGCTGCCACTTGACCTACTTGCTGCTTATCGTCGCCTTTGATGGTTACGACGTTTTTATCTACGGAAATTTCGATTCCTTTTGGAGATTCAAAATTTATCGGATGCGAAAAACCCAAATTTAGCTCAAGCACCTTGCCCTTCATCGCAGCTCTGTAGCCGACGCCGTTGATTTCGAGCTGTTTTGAAAAGCCCTCGGTAAGACCAAGGACGATATTGTTGGCTAAAGCGCGGTATGTTCCCCAATACGCCCTGCTCTGTCTATCCTCACCCTTAGGCGAGAATTCTATCTTTCCGTCTTCGATTTTTACATCGACATGACCTTTTAAATCAAGCTCTTTTTCGTTATTTGATTTTTTAAATTTTAACGATGAGCCGTCGATTTTGACCTCAACTCCGCTCGGGATAGAGATCGGTTTTTTACCAATTCTTGACATAATTTTCCTTTTTATTTGTCTAGGGTATGTCTACTTTTACGAATGGATACCACAATGCCATAAAAAGTAGAAACTTCTTACCAGATCGTGCAAAGCACTTCGCCTCCGACGCCCGCTTTATGCGCGTCGATACCGCTCATAACGCCTTTGCTTGTGCTAACGACGACGGTTCCGTAGCCGTTTTTGAAGCGCTTGATCTCGTCTTTGCCTTGATATACGCGGCGACCCGGAGTCGAAATTCTTTTAACTTCGTTTATCACGCTCCTGCCCTTTTCGTCGTATTTAAGCACTACGTTGATGATCTTTTTATTGTTTTCCTCTACTACGTTGTAGCTCTCGATATAGCCCTTCTCGGCTAAAATTTTAAGCATAGCCTCAACGACGTTTGAGTGAAAAAGCTTAGTCGTATCTAGCCTTCGCATCGCAGCATTTCTGATGCGAGTTAGTCCATCTGAAATAAGATCGTTAATCATCTCTTCTCCTTACCAGCTTGCTTTTTTTAGACCTGGGATCAAGCCCTCGTTTGCCATCTTGCGAAGGCAAACGCGACAAATTCCAAAATCTTTATAAACGGAGTGCGGACGACCGCAAATTTGACATCTGGTATATGCGCGAGTGCTAAATTTAGCGGGGCGTTTCGCCTTGGCTACCATTGATTTTTTTGCCATATCATTTTCCTTTTGCAAAAGGCATGCCGAATAACTCTAGCAATTTAAATGCCTCTTTATCATTATTTGTAGTCGTTACGACGGTTATATTCATACCGTGAGTTCTTAAAATTTGATCGTATTCGACCTCTGGGAACATCAGCTGCTCTTGCAAGCCGAAGTTATAATTGCCGCGTCCGTCAAAGCCTGCTCTAGGTAGTCCTCGGAAATCCTTAACTCTAGGAAGCGCGATAGAAATCAGTTTGTCTAGGAAGGCAAACATCTGCTCTTTTCGTAACGTAACCATTATGCCTACCGGGAAACCTTCGCGAACTTTAAAGCCTGCGACCGATTTTTTTGCATTGACGATAAGCGCTTTTTGACCTGCGATCAGCGAGATAGTATCAGCCATATTTTGAAGAACCTTTTGATCTTTGCTCGACTCGCCCGTTCCTACGCTGATAACGATCTTTTCAAGCGCTGGGATAAGCATAGGATTTTTTATATCAAATTCTTTCTGCAAAGCAGCTCTGATGGAATTTACATATTTTTCTTTTAGTCTGCTCATAATCAACCCTCTACCAACGCAACGTTTGAAATATCCATAGGCATCTCTTTGCTCGTAAAGCCGCCTTGCGGATTTTGCTCGGTTGGTTTGATAGCCTTTTTAGCCATTTTACAACCCTCGACGATAACTTGAGCTTTTTTAGGAAACACTGCCTTAACGGTGCCTGTTTTACCCTTATCGTCACCTGCGATGATCTTTACTTGATCGCCTTTTTTAATCTTAAATTTTACTGCCATTATAAAACCTCCGGAGCCAGCGAAACGATCTTCATAAAACCGCCATATCTGACCTCTCTACCGATAGGACCGAAAATACGAGTGCCGATCGGCTCTTTTTTTGAATCCAAAATAACGGCTGCGTTCTCATCAAATCTAATTAGTGAGCCGTTGCCTCTATGCAACTCTTTAGTCGTACGAACGACTACGGCTTTTACTACTTGACCGCGCTTAATCTTGCCGTTAGGGAGCGCTTTTTTTACAGAGCAAACGATAATATCGCCGATTGTAGCGTATCTTCTTTTGCTGCCGCCCAAAACTTTAATACACATAAGTTCTTTTGCGCCGCTATTATCAGCTACCGCAAGTCTGGTAAAACTCTGTATCATTATTCAACTCCTGTTTTCAAAACCGCTTTTAAGCGAAACGATTTTCTAGCGCTTAGCGGTCTGCACTCGATCGCAGATATGGTATCACCGATCTTTACGACGTTGTTTTCATCGTGGATCAGATATTTTTTAAATCTTTTTACGATCTTTCTATATCTAGGGTGCATAACCCTTCGCTCTACCAAAACGGTAGCTGTTTTATCGCCCGCCTTCTTTACGACTACGCCTTGAATTTCTCTTTTAAATGCCATAACCTATCCTTATTTCGCTTTAATAGCGGTGTTGATTCTAGCGATATCTTTTTTAATAGCGCGAATCTCGTTAGGATTGCTTAGCTGCATAGTTTTTAGCTTTTGTCTAGCCGTAAATAAAAGCAACTTACTTTGTTTCAACATAGAATTTAGCTCAGCCAAATCTTTATCTTTCAAATCAGTATATTTCATTTTCGCTTTCCCTACTTACGATTTTCGTTTTAAAAGGTAGTTTATGAATCGAAAGCATAAGCGCCTCTTTAGCAACCTCTTCGCTAACGCCGGTCATCTCGAAAATGATCCTGCCCGGTTTTATATTCATTACCCACTCTTCTACGCCGCTCTTACCTTTACCCATACGAGTTTGTAGGGGCTTTTTGGTAAGCGGTTTGTCTGGGAATACCTTAATCCAAATTTTAGCTTGACGATTCACGAAGCGCGTCATCGCGACACGAGCCGCTTCGATCTGGCGAGAATTTACCCTACCCGCCTCTACCGCTTTGATACCGAAATCGCCGAACGTCAAGGAATTTCCTCTCGTCGCGTAGCCGCGATTGCGACCTTTCATCATCTTGCGGTATTTTGTTCTTTTTGGCATCAACATAACTATTTACCTCTTCTTGGTCTGCGTGTTTTTTTAGGCGCATCATCGGTCTTTTCGGCCTGGATGCCTTTTTGTAAAATTTCACCCTTAAAGATCCAAACCTTAATGCCGATATTACCGTAAGTCGTATGTGCTTCGGCAAAGCCGTAATCGATCCTAGCCCTTAGAGTATGGAGCGGAACGCGTCCCTCCAAATACCATTCGGTTCTAGCCATCTCAGCGCCGCCTAAGCGACCTGCGACGCAAATTTTAATTCCCTTTGCGCCTGCTTTTTGAGCGCCTTGGATGACTTTCTTCATAGCGCGGCGGAATGCAACGCGGCGCTCCAACTGCATAGCTACGTTTTCCGCAGCCAAAAGTGCGTTCGAGCCTACTTTACGCTCCTCTTTGATATTGATCGCTATGTCTTTATTGACTAGCTTAACGACTTCGCTTCTTAAATTTTCGACCTCGCCGCCTTTTTTACCGATGATAATACCCGGTCTTGCGGCTACGATCGTTACGCGAATTTTCTTAGCCGTTCTTTCGATAAGAATTTGGCTAATTCCCGCATAGTAAAGCTTAGCTTTTAAAAATTTGCGGATCTTGTAATCCTCGCCGATACTTTCGGAAAGCGTCGCTTTAGAAGGAAACCATCTAGACTCCCAATTTCGATTAATTCCTAATCTTAAACCGATCGGATTTACTTTCTGTCCCATTTACGCTTCCTTCTTACTTGGTTTTGCTACTTCGACGATGATGTGCGAAGTAGGCTTGCGGATACGGCTAGCCGTACCTCTGGCGCGCGGACGAAATCTTTTAAGCACAGGACCCGCATCCACTCGGCAGCTGGTAACTACAACCTCTTCAGGCTCAAAGCCGCCGTTTGCGACCGCGCTTGAAATCGCCGTAGCGATATATTTCGCGCCGCGATTAGGCGTAAATTCCAAAGTAGCAAGGGCAAATTCCGCATTCATGCCTTGAATTTGCTTCGCTATAAGTCTTGCTTTTGTCGGCGAAAGGCGAACAAATTTAATAGTTGATTTACTCATATTCTATCCTTACTTGCCGATCTTTTTCTGCACGGAGCCTTTGTGGCCCTTGAAAGTGCGTGTAGGAGCGAACTCGCCTAATTTATAACCGATATGATGCTCGGTGACGTAAACCGGGATAAAATTCTTTCCGTTATGAACGTTAAACGTAAGTCCGATCATCTCGGGCACGATCGTGCTTCGTCTCGACCAAGTCTTGATCGGTTTATTATCGCCGGCTTTCTTTGCCGCAACGACTTTTTTCATTACGTGATCATCTACGAAAGGACCTTTTTTTAGCGATCTAGCCATTTTTATTTTCCTTTCCTTCTTGAAATTATAAGCTTATCGCTCGCTTTTTTATGGCGAGTTTTATAGCCCTTCGTCGGTTTGCCCCACGGAGTTACCGGATGGCGACCGGAGTTTTTCTTACCCTCGCCACCGCCGTGCGGGTGATCGACCGGGTTCATCGCAGAACCTCTGGTTTGAGGACGGATACCTCTGTGGCGATTACGTCCGGCTTTACCGATGACGACGTTTGCCCACTCTTCGTTACCCACTACGCCGATACTAGCCATGCACTCTGCAAGCACTCTTCTCATCTCGCCGCTAGGCAGGCGTAAAATGACATATTTTTCCTCTTTGCCCATAAGCTGAGCATAGCCTCCTGCGCTACGTGCCATTTGAGCACCTTTGCCAGGTTTTAACTCGATATTATGCAGAATAGTTCCCACAGGGATATTTTTCATCTTCATCGCGTTGCCAGGTTTAATATCTAATCCACCCTCGGCAGCGGCTACTACGTCACCCACTTTAAGATCGTTAGGCTTAATGATATAGCGCTTCTCGCCGTCTGCGTATGAGATCAGCGCAATACGGCAGTTGCGATTCGGATCGTATTCGATCGCCTCGACCTTGCCAGCAACGCCGAATTTATTTCGCTTAAAATCAATAATTCTATAAAGTTTAGCAGCTCCGGCTTGTTTATGGCGGCTGGTAATGCGACCGTTGTTGTTTCTTCCGGCTGCGGCAGGAATTTTAACAAGCAAGCCTCTAACGCTAGCTTTTGCAGTGATATCCTCACTACTAAGCCCGGTCATAAATCTTCTACTTGGAGTATACGGTTTATAAGTTTTAATTGCCATTTTACGCCTCCACGCTTTCTAGGCTTGCGCCCTCAGGTAGTTTGACGTAGAATTTCTTCACATCATTTCTAGCGCCAGTTCTGCCTTTAAATCTTTTTACTTTGCCGTCCTGTCTTAAAGAATTTATCTTTAGCGGAGTAATCCCGAAATAGTTTTTTAAAACGCTTTTTAGTCCGTTTTTCGTAACCGACGGGCTAGTTTGGATAACGACCACGCCGTTTTCTTGAAGACCGAGAGACTTTTCCGTATAAAGGATCGTTTTGATATCTGTTATATCTGCCATTTTAGTCCTCTTTCACTATTGATTCAAATGCCGCTTTTTCGAATACGACCGAGCCGTAAACTGCGATTAGGTAAGCATTGACCTCGCTTGCATCGATGACATAGCAATTTTTTAGATTTCTATAGGCCAAAAGAGTTTGTGCGTCTAGCTCGTTTTTAACGATTAGCGCATCTCTAACGCCTAGTTTCTTAATAAAATTTGACGCATCTTTGGTTTTACCGCTTTTTAGCTCCAAATCGTCGAAGATAAAAATTTTACCCTCGTTTGCTTTCTCATTGATAGCAAATTCCAGCGCAAGGCGTTTTTGCTTTTTATTGACCTTCTGCTCATAATTTCGCTCGTTAGTCGGACCGAATGCGACCGCGCCGCCTACCCAGACATTGGTTCTCGTTGAGCCCGCACGTGCGCCGCCGCGACCCTTTTGTCGCCACGGTTTTTTACCGCCGCCGCTAACCTCGGCGCGAGTTTTAGCGTTAGCCGTATTTGCGCGAAGCGAAGCAAGGTAAGATTTGACGTACAAATATAGATTGTGCGAATTGACTTCCGAAAATTTCACAGGGATTTCAATTTCGCTTGCTTTTTCTAGTTTTTCGTTAAGCACGCTTACTTTACTCATTTTACTATCCTTATTCTGCCCATTGCACCGTTAAATCCAGGAACCGAGCCCTTAAGCACTAAAATTTTATTCTCGGCATCAAAGCTTACGACTTCGTTTTTAGCAGTGATCGTTTCGTTTCCGGTGTGTCCCGCCATCCTCATACCAGGCTGAACGCGACCGGGCCACTCGCAGTTGCCGATCGAGCCCGGTCTTCGGTGAAAGCGGCTGCCGTGTGCTGCAGGACCACCTGCAAAGCCATGGCGCTTAATGACACCCTGATAACCTTTACCCTTGGATTTAAAGCTTACTTTGACGATCTTGGCTTCGCTCAAAACATCTAAATTTTGATCGCCAAGCTCGGCATTTTCTAAGCTTAGAGTCGCAAATTTATTAAATTCCTTGCTTAGGCTATATTTCTTTTGAATGCCGGCTATAGCTTTATTATACGCTTTTCCCTCTGCGTATGCTACGATAGCTGTTTTCTCATCGCAAACTTCGCAAATTTTGGTATTGATAAGTCGTAAAAGCGTCACGGGCGTGCTGCTCGTGTCGATCGTCCTACTCATACCTATTTTTTCTACAATATATTCCATTGTTGTACCCCTTATTTGCCCATCGCGTGAACTTCGACGTTGACTTCCGGAGCCAAATCAAGCTTAGTTAGCGAATCAACCGTATCTGGCGTAGCCGCTACGATGTCTAGCATACGAGCGTGGATTTTCATCTCAAACTGCTCTCTGGAGTCTTTATTTACGTGCGGAGATCTTAAAACGGTGTAGCGTTTAATCTTCGTAGGCATCGGCACGGGACCTCTGACGTCCGCACCTGTTCTTTTTACGGCTTCAACAATAGCCGAAACTGTGCGATCTAAAACTCGATGGTCATAAGCCTTGAGTTTTAACCTAATTTTTTGCATCACTTTTCCTTAATAAAGAACTTGTCGCAACGCGCGACCCTTTGTTTCAAACAAAAGACGCACATTATATAAAAGCGCTCCCTTTTTGTCAAGAAAATAGCCAAATTTTATTGAAATATTTCCTTTTCATAAGGAAAAATATATAAAATTTTGAAAATTTTTAGAGTGCCGGAAATTTCCAATATAAAATTTTGTACAAATTTAAAATGGATATAAAAATCTCATAATATTTTTCAGATTTATTTCCTTTTAATAAGGAAAATTTTAAAATATCCACTATGAATGATCTAAAATTTTTTTACGAAAATCCGCCGGAATTTACGGCTTTTATCCTGCGCAAAAGAGGTATAGACTCGCCCAAAACCATAATCTACGGAGTGCTAAATTCCGGCAAAAGCGCCGTGCTGAAAAATGAAATTTCGGAACTTAAAAAAGATGAAATTTTGTACCTAAATTTAGCCGATCTACGCCTTGAAGAGGCGGTAGCGAATGATAGAATTTTTGTGGCTAGAAATAGTGCGGACAATACAAAGGCTAGCACAGCAAATGAATATGGAATAAGTAGAGAAGCTACGTTAGACGCGGAAATTTCGGATACGGGCGAATTTTACCGCGCCGCCGTCAAAAATACAGATACAAAAAACGCAAGCGCAAATGGCTCAAACAATGCAAAAAATGCGGAGTCCGATGGCGCAAAAAACAGGAGCGAGAATTTCTTCCGCGAGATCAAAGAATTTTTAGCGGCAAACGAGCAAATTTCATCGCTTTTTTTAGATAATTTTAGTAGCGCCGATTTTGAAATTTCATCGCTTCAAAGCTTCGCTGGGGGGCTAAATTTAAAGCGTTTTATCATCTCTACTCGCGATAGAGAGTTGGCCCTGCCGGGCTTTGAGCGGATTGAGCTTTTGCCGCTTTCGTTTGAGGAATTTATCGCCTTTGACAAGCGCCACAACGAGATAAACTCAATGATTTCGGCATTTTTGGCTCAAGGTGGCGGCGCAAAAAACCCCTTCATAACCCCCGCCGAAATTTTAGAATTCGAGCAGAGGCTGCTTGCGGCAAACTTTAGCCGCACGGAAATTTTAATCCTCAAAGAGTGCCTAAGCTTCGTCCACGCCGCGTTTAGCGCAAATAAAATTTACACCGCGCTAAAGCCGCGCATCAAGATCTCCAAAGACGCCGTATACGGCACTATCGCCAAACTTGAGCGGGAAAATTTCATCAGATTTTTAAGCAAAGCGGGCGAGCCTGCGCGCGCAAAAAAACTATATTTTTCGCATTTTAATATGCGCGAAATTTTAACGAGCAAAAAGGACTTCTCGAAAAAATTTGCCAACGTCCTTTTCTGCGAGCTTTTGGGGTTAAATACGCCGATTTTTTACACAAAAGAGCTGGATTTTTACCTGCCTGCTCTAAAGATGGGGGTTCTCGTCATTCCTTTCAGCGACGCGGACATTATCTTTTTAAAATTCCGCAAAATTTTAAGCGTGCTCAAGAGGCTCGGCATCACAAGCTTAAAAGTCGTTTCTATGGCAAACTCCGGTAGGCTCGAGATTGAGGGTATTCGCTGCGATGTCGTGCCGTTTCATGAGTTCGTGCTTAGCTTCTAATTATTGACACTTCATATCATAAAAATATAAATTTTATGATATAATTTTGGCAAACCCATATCAATTATGCAAGGTGGAGCTGATGATCAAATTAAAAGACAAACTCATTTATGAAACGCTAAAACTGGTCGAATCACAAGGTAAAGGGGGACTTTTATGTCGCAATAAGCAAAGCGATGCGGAGTTTATGAGGGCCGTGAACGAATTCGCAGCCGCAAGCGGACGCAACTACACCTCGATCAAATCGACTCTTGACATAATTCATAAAAACTGGGGCTATCTGCAGCGCGAAAGCATTAAGGATACGGGGCTTGACGCGGGCAAGGCGTCGAAGATTTTCATCTACCGCCTATGCGAGGCAGGGCGAAGCTTTATCGAAAAATACGAAAAAGCCCTCGTCCAAAACACCGACAAATAGCCCAAAATTAAAAATTTTAAGCGCCGATTAGATAGAATTCTTTAATTTCACGTGGCGCGACAAAATTTCGTTTTTATGCGACTCACCTTAAAAAAAAGGAGATGAAAATGCTAGATTTTATAGTAAAAATGTTCGCATGGAAAGCTGAGTGGGAGGTAAAAAAGGAATATGACAAAGAATTCGACGATCTATCCTCCATGCGCTCAATTTTGCGCTTTATAATACTTCTTATCATACTTAGCATTTTGATTAAATTTCAATTAAGCGCATGAAAGATACATTTTTAGATATTGCGCTCATTTTATTTGGCATAGCTATGCTTGTCACGATACGACAAAAATCTTTATTAAAATTTATAATCTTCGTCGTGATTTTAACGCTCGCCAGAGAGTTAATTATCAGGCTTTATGCCTAGCTTTGGCGAAACCAATGCGGATGGAATTTAAAATTTAAACGACAAAATGACGGCGCGGCGGAATTCGGCTAGTGCAAATTTTAAATTTCACCGTAACTGTACTATGCTTTTATCGTCGTTAGCGAATTCTACCGTGCTTCAAGAATTGCCGCATCGATAAATCTAGCCTTTATCGTCAATGATAGATTTACCCGCGCCGAGGATTTGCGCTTGATGTTGCGCTTTCTGCTATCAGTGGCGGAATTTCGCTCGTGCGAACACGACGGATTTTTTGCGGTGGCAGCAAAAATTATAAACCAAATGAGCGGGTTAGAGCGTAAATTTTATAACGCTATAACGCTTAAATTCCACAAAAGCCTAAATTAATGCGATACAAATGTGAAATTCAAGCAAAAATTTTAAATTTAGTAGCAAAATTCCGCGCGCTGAAATCTTAAAATTTTATTTCATAAAATTTCGAAATTTGGAATTAGATTCTGCGGCGATGCGACAAATTTTACCTCAAAATTAAAATTCTCACACAAACCATGCCCTGTAAATTTTAAAATTTCATCATCATAAAATTTTAAAATTCCAATGTCGTATTGCAAATCTATTATTTTATAAAACGGAGTGAAAAGCGAAATCTTGTATAAATCGCACTCGAAAATTTCACGGATTCTCGCGCAAACTGGCTCGAAATTTCGCCCTGCCTACTCCACGTATCCAATAAATTCGCCATCGAAAGTATGCCTAACGTCGCCGCGAAAGTAAATTTTGCCTCCATCTCCTAAGCGCAAATTTAGCATTTCGCCGCTTGCAGGTATCACGCGGATATCGGGAGCTAGCCCCATATTTTCGACGCCTGCGATGAAGCATGCTGCCATCCCCGTACCGCATGCGAGAGTTTCTGCCTCTACGCCACGCTCAAAGGTGCGCACCTTTAAAATTTTGCTTGCGAGGCGACTTTGAACTAACGCATAATTAACGTTAGCGTTATACTTCTCGCGCAGATCGCGGGCCAATGCGGCATCGAACTCATTTAAATCACTAACAAAAGTTACCAAATGCGGCACTCCTGTGTTATAAAAATACCACGTTAGCCCTGCCTCCTCAAAGCTTTCGCCAAGGCGTTTAGGACGAGTTAACATTACCTCGACGTTAGCTACTAACGCGTGAGCATTAGGACGCAGATTAAAAATCTCGCCAAAGCTTACATTGCGTAGCTCGCCTCGCATGCTCTCGCTCAAATTTCCGCCGAAAATACCGAAAATTTCACCGCTAATTACACCTGCGCCGCTTAGGAATTTCATGCTCTGCCCGGCCAAAAAATTCTCATACGCATACATGCATACCGCGCGCGAGCCGTTGCCGCACATATCGGCACTGCTGCCGTCGCTATTGTAAAATTCCCACTCGAAATTTATCCCCTCGATACCGTTAAATTTCGGCAGCACGACGATGAGCCCGTCAGCGCCTACTCCATCACGCCTATCACATAGCTCACGCGCTAGCTTGGATCTATCCGCCTTAACCGAATCCGTAAAAATCACGAAATCATTGCCGCTCGCATTATATTTTGAAATTTTCATTATCTACCTCGCAAATTTTTAAAATTACTAACGCTCACTAACGCTTTATTAAAATTTTATTTCTATCTAAATTTAAGCGCATCGCTTATTTTAGACCCTTTTGAGACATATTTTACTAACTCGCCCCCATTAGTTAGCTGGTTTATCGTAAGCCTTTCGCGCTTGATGTTAGAGCCTACCTCATAGTTTTTAAATGCTCGCAAGCATCAAATCTTCCGAGCTTACAAGCCTTTTCATAAAACTCGTGCGCCTTCTTTTTATCTTTCGCTACGCCCCAGCCCTTTTCGTATTGATACGCTAAATTTGAGCAGGCTAGCGGTTCGTCGCTTTTTTCGCACGCCTCGCTAAAATACTTCGCAGCAAGCGCTTGATCCTTTTGCCCGCCGTCGCCTTTAAAATACGTAACGCCCAAATTTACGCACGAATCCACGTGTCCTTGCTCGCAAGCCCTCGTAAAAAATGTCCTAGCCCTGTCCGCATCTTTTTTCACGCCTTCGCCAAGAACGTAGCTAAGCCCTAGGTTGTGGCATGCCTCTAGCTGCCCCATCTTGCAAGCCTTAATCAAAAGCTCGATCGCCTTTTTCGTATCTGGATAGACGCCGAGCCCCTTTTTATAGTTGTATGCAAGGCTCGCGCACCCCTCGCTGCTGTTTTTCTTGCAAGCATCGCTGAAAAGCTCATTCGCCCTCTTGCGATCCTGCGCCACCCCCTGCCCGTCGTTGTAGAGCAGCCCCAAATAGACGCAGCCCTTCTGCTCGCCGAGCTTGCACGCCCTGTCGTAATAGCGCGCGGCCTGCCCGAAGCTTCTATTTGAGTCGTATGCATAGCCCAAATTTGCGCAATCCAGCGCGTTTTCCTCGCCGCCGG
>CAUSBF010000022.1:0-14500 GCA_963529595.1 uncultured Campylobacter sp. | reverse complement strand
GGCAAGAGGGCATTACGGGCATCAAGGCAGACAAGATCGAGCGCATCGCAAATGAAATTTACGCCGCAGCTCCAGCCGTCGTAATCGATTGGGGTCATAAAACCACGACCGCTAAGGCCGAATATATCCGCACGCGCGCCATCGCGATCGCAAACGCGCTGATGGGAAACGTCGAGAAAAAAGGCGGAATTTACTTCTCTAAAGATTCCAAAACCTTCAACGCGCTTTGCAAAGAGGATCTATTCCCTACCATCTCAAACCCGGATAAAGGCTTTAAAATTCCAAAGACCGCGCGCATCGACGGCTGCGGCGAAGAAGGTAGCGAAAATTTCTTCGTGCCGCGCAAACACGGCGTTTTGATGCAGATCGCGCCTACGATTTTAAGCGAAAAGCCTTACCCTGTAAAAGGCTGGGTCAGCACGCGCTTTAACCACCTCATCAACGTTGCGGGCGTGGATAAGAGCGTAGAGGCGATCAAAAAGCTAGACTTCGTGCTCGCAATCGACGTGTATATGAGCGACTTCGCGTGCCTAGCCGACGTGATCTTGCCCGAATCCACGTATTTGGAGCGCGACGAGTCGATTCAAAACAAAGGCGGCACCGCGCCTGGATTTGTGATGCGAAACAAGGCCGTCGAGCCGGTGGGCGATACGAAGTGCGGCTATGAAATTTTTAGAGAGCTTGCGAGGGTGATGAAGATCGATAAGGACTACACCTGGAACAACATCGACGAATACCGCATGCAGCAAGCCAAAGGCAACGCCGAGCTGATCGCAAATTTAATCAAGAACGGCTACGTAAGCTACAAGGTGCCGAAGCTGTATTACCGAGAGCCGAAGCTCGTGGCTAAATTTATCGATAAATATCCTGCCGCGGCGGAGTTCGTGGACGAAAACGGCGAGATGAGCTCGCAGATGAAATTTAAAACCCCAAGCGGCAAGATTGAGCTTTTTGCGCCGAAAGTGGAGGAGCTTTTTGCGGGATACGGCTGCTTAAATACCGAGGGTATGGACGTATTTGGCGGACACAAATACTGCCTCATGAGCGGCAAGACCGCGCTTCACACCAACGGCCACACTCAAAATGTCAAAATTTTAAACGATATGATGAGCGAATCGCCGGTTTGGATTAGCCCGGCTTCCGCAAAGGCGGAAGGGCTAAAGACGGGCGATATCGTGAAGCTTAAAAATAAATTCGGCGAGCAAAAAGCTAAAATTTTCGTCACGCAAGGCATCAGAGACGACTGCCTGTTTTTATATCACGGCTTTGGGCACGTAAGCCCGGGGCTAAAGCGCACGAACGGCATAGGCACGAACCAAAGCGTCCTTCTCGATCCGGCTGCGGGTCCTGTGGTAAGCACGATGGTAACCAACGTCGGCGTCGATATAGTTAAAATTTGAAAGGGGCGGTTATGAAAAAACTCATAATGATTCACGACGAAAATTTATGTATAGGTTGCCAAGCCTGTTCGGTTGCGTGCAGGAACGAAAACGGCGTACCGAGCGGCGTTTATAGGCTGCAGGTTCACGGCAAAACAAGCGGCGTTTTTCCAAGCTTAAAGCTCGATTATTCGCGCGCCAGCTGCGTTATGTGCGAGGATAGCCCCTGCGTGGACGTCTGCCCTACGGGAGCGAGCTTTAAAACCAAAGACGGCGTGACGCTCATAGACGAGAGACTTTGCGTTAGCTGCAAATACTGCATCCTGGCCTGTCCTTACGACGCGAGGTTTGTAGATCCCGTCACGCACGCTATCGGTAAATGCACCTTTTGCTACACGAACCGCACTAGCAAAGGCTTGCAGCCCGCCTGCGTAAGCGTGTGTCCAACGGATGCTTTAACTTTCGGCGACGTAAATGACGTAAATTCCGAGGTAAGCAAGCTGCTAGCCAAAACAAGCGTAGAATATCCGAAAGCGTATCTAAACACCAAGCCGCGTCTAGCGAATATTAAAAACAAAAAAGGAGGACGCTATGAATAATATGTGGGGCGATATGAGCCAATATTCTGAAATTTACTGGCCTTGGCCGATTGCGATTTATCTATTTTTGGCGGGTCTTAGCGCGGGAGCGACGATGGTGGCGCTTTTAGTCAAATGGAACCGCCACGAAAGCGAGCAAAATTCTATCTGGGATGCGATGATTAGAGCGGGCGCGATCACGGCGCCGCTTGCGATTTGCGCGGGGCTTTTGCTCTTGATCTTTGATCTGGGCAAGCCATTTAGCTTTTATCTTTTGCTGATCAAATTTAACTTCGGCTCTGTAATGAGCCTCGGCGTGGCGGCGCTTTTAATCTACGTGCCGCTTAGCTTTGTATTTGCGCTATGCGTCTTCGGCGAGGAAATTTGTAAATTTAAACTGCTCGCCTTTCTGCGACCTATCGTGAATTTACTAAGCTCGTTTGCCAAAGCATCCAAAGCTTTCGAGCGAGTTTTATTTATCCTTGCTCTTTGCGTGGGCGCATATACGGGCTTTTTACTAAGCGCGGTGATGAAAATTCCGCTTTGGAATACTCCGGTGCTGCCGATTTTGTTTTTGCTATCCGGCTTTTCCAGCGGCATCGCGGCGAGCATTTTAGTAGGACTTCTGTTTTTTAAAGGCTCGTTAAACAAAGATAGCATAAAATACCTTTTGGTGCTTGATCTGCGCGCGATACTCTTTGAGATTCCGCTTTTGTTCATTCTGTTTGTCGGGATGTATTTCGAGGGCGGCACGAGCGCGCTTGCGGCACAGCAGGCTTTGACGCACGAGGTTTACGGTAAAATTTTCTGGATCGGCGTTTTAGGCACGGGGCTCATCGCTCCGATCATCATCGCCTTTACGGCGCTGAAAAATCACGCCTACAAGCCTGCGTTTATAGTTTTAAATTCTTTCGTCGTGCTTTGCGGCGTCATTCTGCTTCGCTACTACATCGTATATGCGGGGCAAATTTGCACGGGAGCGTAATCTCGCTCCCGATTTAGGGAACGGGTTTGAAAATTTTACTTTTAGAAGACGATTTTGAATACAGAAGCAGCGTAAGCGAGTATCTGCAGGAGCTCGGCTACGAGGTGGACGAATGCGAAAGCGGCGACGCAGCCTGTGATAAGATCGCCGCAAATACCTACCACTTGCTGATTTTAGACATCAAGGTGCCGGAGGTTTCGGGCGAAGAGGTGCTGAGATATGCGCGAAGCCTCGGCCTCAACACTCCCGTGATGATGATGACCTCGCTCGGCGACATCGACGATTTAAGCCAGTGCTACGAACTAGGCTGCAACGAATATCTAAAAAAGCCTTTCCACCTAGCCAAGCTTAAATTTAGAGTAAGCGAGCTGATGCGAAAGTATTTCGGCGACGAAAAGGGCGCCGTCAAGATCGCGGATAAATTTCACTACTTCGCAAATTTAAAAATTTTAAAACGCGCGGACGAAGAGATATCGCTAAGCGCCAAAGAGATCAAGATTATAGAATTTCTGCTCGCCAATATCAAAAGATTCGTAAGCGTAGATGAACTCATCGCCGACGTATGGGACGGCGAAGCGGGCAGCGTCGATGTGCGCGTGCATATCAGCAACCTCCGCTCCAAAACGAGCAACGACTTCATCCTCTCCAGCCGCGGACTCGGATATAAGATCAATGCTTAAAGGGTTTAAATTTACGCTTTTTAGCGCGATTTTCATCATCGGCGCCTTTATAAGCGAGAGTCTTTATATAATCTATTTAAATTCCAAAATCGAGGAGAGTGCCGACGTCGCCGAGCTGATACAAAAAAGCGGCGAAGCCCTAGCCGGCGCAGATCTGAATCTAAAAGACGAGCTCATCTACGACTACGCGATCCTAAATGCAAACGGCGAAATTTTAAGATCAAATCTAAGCGTGCAGCCGCCCGATTTTGCGTTTATCACGCTGAAATTCGGCGGACGGGTATTTTTTAAGCGCCACTTTCTACATGAGGGCAAGCTGCATTTTTTCGTCATCTCAAAAAAGATAAGCTACGCAAAGATAGAATTTATCGCGATCTCTACGATCTTCATCACAATTTTCGTAGCGCTCATCATCGCGCTGTTTAACTACAAAATCATAAAAAATTTCTACGCGCAACAAAGCAACCTCATCAAGGCGTTTTTCAACGACGCGATGCACGAGCTAAAGACCCCTCTGGGCGTCGCGCTCATCAACACCGAGATGCTTGGGCTGCGCGACAAACACACGGCGCGAATAAAATCCGCGCTCAAGCAGATGGTAATTACTTATGAGGACGTGGAGTACTTCATCAAAAGCGGCAAGATGAGCTTAAAAAGCCGCCGCATCGATATGAGCGAATTTTTGGGCGCTAGGATAAATTTCATCTATCTGGTCGCAAAAAGCAAAAACATAAGCCTACAATCGCGAATAGCGCCAGATGTGAGCGTTTTTATGGACGAAACCTCGGTAATGCGCCTCATCGACAACACCCTAAGCAACGCCATAAAATATTCTCGTCCCGGCGGCAAGATCATCATCGGGCTGGAAAAGGGGGTGAGCATAGCGGTCTTTAGCGTGCAGGACTTCGGCATCGGCATAAAGGATACGAGCGCGATCTGGGAGAGATACTCGCGCGAAAACGCAGCTCTTGGCGGATTCGGTCTCGGGCTAAACATAATCGATAAAATTTGCAAGCGCTACGGCATCGCAAAAAGCGTCAGCTCGAAGCTCGGCGAGGGCAGCACCTTTTGCTACAAAATCCCGCTGTTTAAGCAGAAGCTTTTGGATTAAAACGGCGCGTAATTTTAGGCGTAAATTTTAAAATTTAGAAGTGAAATTTGCGCGGATAGGGCTTTTTAAATTTTATTTTAACGCGACTTTTCAGCCGCCTTTACCTAAACTATTTGCTATATCTTCAGGATTATAACTTACATCATAATCCAAATTTCCGCAATTATCTATATCGCCTATATTTAATCTTGGATATGAATATTTTGATTGTCTAATTTCCGAATTAAACATTTTTTTATCAAGTATCATATTTCTAGCGCTACTATCATAAAAATTGTAATGAAGTATAAAATTATATCCATACGCAATCTTTTTGTCTCTTAATATTATTGCATTATCTAATATAATGATACCGCTCCAACCGTTATTTGCTAAAAAGATAGGTTTGTCAAACCCAGCCACCATTCTATTCAAATCAATTTTTAAATATTTTATCGGATTTATTTTTTTGATTTTTAATTTATCAAATAATAATATATTTCTAGCTTTTTCATCCAAATCCGATCTATATTCATCATATTTGATTGAGCTATATAAATCTTTATAGTAATTTATTGTCTTTTCTAGCCAATTATCTAAATTTATATCGTCAGCCAATTCGTAATATCCAATTTCAATCTTGCTTTTCATTGACGAACCATATGCATAAATTCTTGCTTTATCCATCTTTTGTTCATCTATTAGTTTCTTATCTAAAAACTGAACTATAGCCCTTCTATAGAACTCCTCTTTATCTAAAGTTCTATTCTCGGCTAAACAATAACCTTTCTTGTATTTGTTGTAGTCAAAAATAGTAACTAAAGCGAAGCCTCGTGAAGTGGAGTAGTCGGGAATTATACGAATAAATGCGGCGCAGAGTATTATTATAAGAAGTAGCGCGCCTGCCAGGGCTTTAAATTTAATAGACTTATAAAATTTCATACCGACGCTCCTTTTAAAATTTAAAATTTCAGTTGTTTATTTATTCGGCTCTCAGCCGCCATTTAATTCCCTGCTTTCCAAATATCGTTTTTTCATATCATATTTTATGCTTCCGCAATTATCAAAATAAACTTTTACTCCTGAATTATTCTGCCCGTTATATGATTTTAAAGCCTTTTCATTAAGCGCGATGTCTGAATAAAAGTTATGTTTGAAATACCCGTCATATAAAATATAATCACGATTTAACATGAAAAATATATCTTTTCCATAATATCTTATTAAGGGCTTCTCAAAACCGGCACTCATATCGTTCAAATTTATTTTTAAATATTTTTTTGGGTCCGTAATTTTTGCGCCCAGCTCACCGATATAAAACTTATAAAGAAATTCGCCGTCTTGAGAGCCAAATTGCTTTGCTATACTCATATAATTGGCGAAATCCATATTTTCTACTTCATAATATGCAGGCTGATATTCAGATTTATAAGAATCATAATGCCCCTTGCGATATTCATTTATCATCTTGGATAATTCCAGTTTTTTATCCAAATACTTTTCAATTGCCTTTCGATATCGCTCCTCTTTAGGTAAAATTCTATTCTCGGCTAAACAATAGCCTTGATTGTATTTGTTATAGTCTGAGAGAGAAACTACGGCGAAGTCTCGCGAGGTGGAGTAATCGGAGATTATACGGATAAATGCGGCACAGAGTATCGCCGCTAGAAGCAGCGCGCCTATCGCGACTTTAAATTTAACTGATTTATAAAATTTCATATCGACGCTCCTTTTAAAATTTAAAATTTCAGCGCAAATTTTCGCGATCTTGCGATTAAATTTAAAACGCTCACTCGCCCAAGCCGTCGTCGCCGCCGCGACAAAGCAGGCAAGCGATAGGCGCCTAAATTTAAATCTCGCCGCTAGCCTTTGCGGTGCAGAACTATATAGCCCAGCTTCGTGCCGTTTTCGTCCGAAAATGCCCTCACGTAAAAATAATGCCCATCCTTTTTGATAAAGCTCTGCGCCCCAAAATCAAGCGTCGCCAAAATCGACAAAACGTCGTAATCCGGCGCGCTATTTACGACGATAAAGTCCTTGATAACGCCTATTTTATCGTAGAAGCAGTCGGTCTCAAACCTCTTATCTACGAGGATAAAAATATCGTTTCCCATGCGGTTGATCTGGGCGATGACGTGCTCGAAATCGAGCATTATCTCGGCGCTTCCGATAAATTTGCCCTCACTAAAAACCGGCGAAATTCCGCGCATGAAAACCCCGCACCGCCCCATCTCCACAAGCGCCTTTGGAAGCAGACTATGACGGATCTGCAAAAGCGAATGGCGAAACGAGCTCAGATCGTCATTGTAAAATTCGTCGCTCCAGCTCCTAGCCAGGCTTCTGGTGTTTTGCGTATGAAAATGTATCTTCTCGCCCGTGTAGAAGGGCACTGCGCTTAAGATGTCTTTGTATTTTTTCGTCACGTCCATGCACTCGCCGTGTTTGCCGCTCTCAAAGCAGCGCACCACGTCGCTGTTTTGCGACAAAATCAGCGAGATCGCAAAGGCGTTTAGCTTCTCTTCGTCCACGATCTTTTCAAACAAGCTTGCGCTAAAATCGAACTGCTGCTTGATTTTTATCTCGTTTTCCTCGCTTTTAAAGCGCAGGTAAAACGCAAAGGTGGCGACGCAGCAAGCAAGCGCGAAAAGGCTTAGGTATTTTTTTGAGCGCGCGCCTATCATCTGAATTCCATCTTTAAATTTGCCGCTAAAACTTCTGCGAATTCACTAAATTCCGGCAGATCGAGCTTGCCATTTCGCATCTTTTTGCCCCAAACGGACTCCGGGAAAAAGCTGTCGTTTTTAAAGCGCGCCTGGACGTGAAAATGCACGCGCGGCACGTAGTTGGCGAAGCTTGCGATGTTGATCTTATCGGGCGCGTAAAACTCCCGCAGGCTCTTTTCGCACTGAAGCACGGCGCGCCACAGATGCGCCAGCGTCGCCTCGTCGCAGTCGCTAAGCTCCTTAAATTTCGCCTTCGTAAAAACCTTCACCCACGGCACTTCGTGCTCCTCGCGCTGTACGTAAATCATCTCATCTTCGTAAATCATCGCTTCTCCTTGAAAAGGGAATTTTAATGCAAAGCCCATTAAAGCTCGGTAAATTCCTCTTACATAAATAATATACTAAAATACATTAATTAAATATATCTATAAAATCTCGATATATTCGTAATTTTTATGTTATAATTCTGCCTTTTAAAAGGAATATATATGAAATCAGTTTGGATAATGATCCTATGCGCCGCGGCGATTTTGATGATTACGATGGGCATTCGTATGTCATTAGGTCTTTTCGTGCAACCTATAATGCAAGCAAATTCCCTATCCATCGCACAAGTAAGCTTTGCGATGGCAACTACGCAGCTGGTATGGGGCTTTTCGCAACCGCTTAGCGGGATACTTGCAGACAAGCTCGGTGCCTACGTCGTGCTGTTTTGGGGCAGCGTGCTTTTGGCGATTAGTTGCGCTCTTGTGCCGTTATTTAGTAGCGAAAGCTCGCTTGTATTAACGATGGGTTTTGGGCTTGCACTGGGGCTTGGCGCGGGTAGTTTTCCAATTCTAATGAGCCTAATGGCGAAGCGCCTGCCATTTTCTATCCGTTCGGTTGCTAGCGGAGTACTAAATGCAGGCGGCTCGTTCGGGCAGTTTTTATTTGCGCCGATGATTGGGTTTTGTATCGCAACGCCTGCTTTGGGATACGGCGGCGCATTTTTTACGCTCGCAGGGCTTAGCTTGCTAATTCTGCCGCTTGCAAGACTTTTGGCAGGCAGTAAAATTCTATTTGGCGAACAAACCAGCCTGCATGAAGAAGATAAGCGCAGCTTAGGCGAAGTGCTGCGTTTAGCACTGCGCGATAAAAGCTATATTTTGATAAATTTAAGCTTTGCTACGTGCGGTTTTCACGTAGCGTTTTTAGTGACGCATCTGCCTAGTGAAGTAGCACTAAGCGAGCATGGCGCGCAGGTAGCGTCCTTTTCGCTCGCACTGATTGGCATCGCAAACATCGTAGGCAGCTTATTCGTAGGTTGGTGTGTTTCCAAAGTGCGCTGTAAAGTCATTTTATTTTGCATATATGCCCTGCGTATCGCTCTTATTGGTGCTTATGTGCTCTCGCCCAAAGATAGCCTTACATTTTATATCTTCAGCGTGGGATTAGGATTTACCTGGCTAGCGACCGTGCCGCCTACTGCGGCTGCCGTAGGTAAGCTGTTGGGAACGCGATATTTAGCAAGCCTATTTGGATTTACGATGCTTTCGCATCAAATCGGCGGATTTTTTGGCGCATACATCGGGGGTCTTGCGGTACGGGCATACGGCGCGTATGATTATATGTGGTATTTGGATATGGCGCTAGCGGCTATTGCAGCACTGCTAAGCCTACCTGTGCGTGAAGCTAAGATGAAGCATGTGAAATTTTAAAAATTTTATGGGATTTTGAAATTTACGGACGGAATTTTCGCGAAATTTTGCAAGCTAAATTACGACGAAAATTTTAAAATTTATCGGATTTTATGTTTCGCACGATGAAATTTCACTTTAGCTTTAAAATTCCACTGCGATAAAATGCAAAATCTGCTTATGCTTTCAAATTTAGCCGAGACGAGCTTTTAAATTTTATAGAATTTTGAAATTTTAAAATTTCGGCTCGTGCAGCATTTTAAGAGCCGGCGCGAGAGCGTCTGCAAAGCCCATAAATTTTTCAAATTCCTCCGCGCTAAGCTCTGCGTTAAACTCCGCCCCCGTAGCACCGAAGCTCGCTTCATAAACAAAACCCGATTTTTTTAAAAAATGTTCAAATTTAGCCACCGCCGCAAACGGCACGAAAAATATGCACTTCTTACGCAGCACGAATTCCACTAGCTCTGCGGCATCCGCAGCGGCGTCTATCGCGGCATTTGCGCTACTGGCGTATGCGCGCACGAGCCCGCCAGTACCCAGCTTTATGCCGCCGAAGTAACGCACTACGAGCACCGCGGCGTTAATCAACTCGGCGCCGCGAAGCGCGTTTAGACACGGTGCGCCCGCAGTCGATTTGGGCTCACCGTCGTCGCTTGAGTTTTCTACGATCTGCCCGGGCTCGTTCAGCGCGCGATACGCCCAGACGATATGCCGCGCCTTGGGATGTTGCTGCCGCAGCCGCACACGCAGCGCCTCAAAGCTCGCTAGCGGCGCTAGATAGGCGATGAAGCTTGATTTTTTAATCTCCTGCGCGGCGCTGATCTCTTTTTCAATCGTTTTCAAGGCTTTCCTTTGCGGAATTTTATCTTTTTTGCATTATAATAAAAGTTCAAAAAAAGATCAAAGGAGCTTCATGATCCAGACTTGTTTATTTCCCGCGGCGGGCTACGGCACGCGCTTTTTGCCCGCGACCAAATCGCTACCAAAAGAGATGCTTCCGATCCTTACCAAGCCGCTCATTCACTACGGCGTGGACGAGGCGCTGGAAGCGGGCATGGACAATATGGCCTTCGTCACGGGTCGCGGCAAGCGCGCGCTAGAGGATTATTTCGACCGCAGCTACGAGCTGGAAGATCAAATTTCAGGCAGCAGCAAAGAATATCTGCTCGACGAGATCAGGGCGCTTATGAAGCGCTGCACCTTTTCTTTCACGCGCCAAGAGCAGATGAAGGGGCTCGGTAACGCGATTTACACGGGTAAAATTTTAATCCGCGACGAACCTTTCGGCGTGGTGCTCGCAGACGATCTGTGCGTGAACGAAAACGGCGAAGGCGTGCTTGCGCAGATGGTTAAAATTTACGAAAAATACCGCTGCAGCGTCGTTGCAGTGATGGAGGTGCCGACGCAGGACGTAAATAAATACGGCATCATCGCAGGAAAGAGCATCAGCGACGATCTGATAATGGTCTCGGATATGATTGAAAAGCCTGAACCTAGCGAGGCTCCGTCGAGCTTAGCCATCATCGGGCGCTACATCCTAACACCTAATATTTTCGATCTCATCGAGCAGACGGCGCCAGGTAAAAACGGCGAGGTGCAGATCACCGACGCGCTTTTGAAGCAGGCTCAAAACGGCGTGGTGATCGCGTATAAATTTAAAGGTACTCGCTTCGACTGCGGCTCAGTAAAAGGCTACGTGGAGGCAATCAAATATTTCTACGAGCGAGAATTCGGCGATGGTAAAAAATGAGCTGTTTTTCCCGCCGGCAAAAGAGGGCGCGCTAGAAGAGGTAGCGGCAAAGATCCGCGCCGAATACGAAAGCGGCGAGATAGGCTACTACCGCCTGCCGCAGCAAGGCGCGGGCGTAATAGCGCGAGCGCAGGAATTTTTTAGCGCGCGAAGCTACGATGCGATCGTGCTTTTGGGCATCGGCGGCTCCAGCGTAGGCGTGCGGGCGCTTTATGAGATGCTGCGTCCGCGCGTAAGAAAGAATTTGCGCTTTGAAATTTTGGATAATTTAGACGTGCTTAGTGTGCGTCGCGCGCTTGAAGGGTTAAATTTCGCTCGCACGATTTTCATAGTATCCTCTAAATCGGGCGGCACAATCGAGACAATCTCGCTTTTTAAGGTCGTTTTGCAGCGTTTTGGAATTTCAAATTTAAAGACGCTAGCAAAAAATTTCATCTTTATCACCGATGCGGGCTCGCCGCTTGATATCTTCGCGCGTGAGCACGGCGCCTGCGTGATAAATATGCCCGCTAACGTAGGCGGTCGTTTTAGCGTGTTAAGTGCGGTAGGGCTAGTGCCCGCAGTTGGGTTAGGTCTTGATGCAAGCGCGATGCTACGCGGAGCTGCCGCCGCAAAAGAGCGGTATCTGGATGAAATTTTAGCAGGCGATCCCGCTAAAATCGCGGAGAATAAAATTCTACGAAAAGCCCATCACTACGCCACGCACAAAAGTGCGAAAATCAACGTCCTTTTTAGCTATGGCGACGCGCTGCGCGCATTGGGTGAGTGGTATGTGCAGCTCTGGGCGGAAAGCCTAGGTAAAAAGATCGGCTTTAGCCGCGAGGGACTTACTCCTGTAGGGCTTGTAGGCTCGCGCGATCAGCACAGCTTCCTTCAGCTCATAATGGACGGCGTAAAGGATAAGACCGTGACTTTCCTAAAGCTCACGGACAACGGCACTACGGACGCGGTGCCCGGTATCAGTCTGCAAGGTCTTGAGGGCTGTGACTTCGTAAACGGCATGCGACTGGACGAGGTGCTAAATCTTCAATGCGATGCTACGCTGCAAGCCGTACTAAATGAGGGTATCAGCGTCGATCTTATCGAGGTTCCGCAGCTTTGCGAACAGAGCGTGGGCGAGCTATTTTACTACTTTGAGCTGCTAACCAGCGCCACCGGAGCGATACTGGGCGTCAGCACTTATGATCAGCCGGGCGTCGAGGTAGGCAAGAGAATTTTAAAATCGCTAGTTTTAAAATCGCAAGATTAGAATTTGCTGCGCTAGCTAGACGGAATTTCGTCGGTCTAAATTTTACTAAAGCCAGGCTCTACTCGCACCTTATTTTGCTTGGGCTAAATTTTAGAATTTTAAAATTTACGTCGCGAAATTTTGATTTCGCGCTATGAGCATTTGGAATTTTGTCGCAAAATTTCACGGCAGAATTCCAAGATTGCACCGCGAGGCGTAAAAATTTTGCGACTTGCAAGCGCACAGGGAGATGAAATGAAAATCACGAAGATCGATCACTTCGTCCTAGTTACGGACGATTTGCAAAAATGCGTGGAATTTTACGAAGAAATTTTAGGGCTAGAGCATGTTTGCGAGGGCGGCAAACACCAGCCTGCGTTTCGGCTCCTCAAAGATCAATATCCACACCCGCGCGGGCGAGTTTACGCCGTTTGCGGCGCGTCCTAGCGCAGGCTCGGCGGACTTTTGCCTCATCTACGAAGGGCAAAGCGCGCAGCAGCTCAAAACGGAGCTTGAAAGCAAGGGGGCGCAAATAGAGCTTGGCGTCGTGCCCCGCACGGGCGCGCGCGGCGCTATGCAAAGTATCTATCTGCGCGATCCTGACGGCAATCTCGTAGAGCTCGGCGCATATGAAAGCGGCGATGATTAGCGCGTAAATTTAAAGGCAAAATTTCAAGCAAAACACTAAAATTTAAAAATTTTCTAAATTCTATCTTTTCGTTAAAGATCAATATTCTGCGGATTAAATTGTTTATCCCGCGGTACGCTAATTATGGATCGTTTGTATATTTTTTAAACCTTATCTTTTGTTTTTAGAATTTCATAAATTTGTTCATTTTATTTACTATTATTTTTGCAATATCATAAGGCGGTTTCCAAAATAAATATCCCTCTGTAATATCTATATTTAGCGTATCCAAGAAATATTTTTGCAGCTCGCCAAACTCCTTTTTATTATTGATCGTAAATACTTCGGAATCGGAGCCATTGCATATCAATAATTTATCATAAAGCAAGAACCTAACGGTTTTCTCAAACAGAATATAGTAGACAAATTTAATAATAGGCATCAATAATAAGCCCATAATTATAAAAATAACTACATAAAATCCGGAGCTATATAATGACACGATGATCATTATGAATAAAACCAAAATACAAAATTTGATTCTTACATCAAATGGCGCAAAATTCGGAATCATATAAGCATATCTGTAAACGGAGATGTTGTTTAGAGCTATCTCTTTTTCGCATCTAGTTTTATTTTTAAATTCTATTTTGTCCTTCATAAAGGTTATCGTTTTTTTGCTATTTATAAAGCTCGCCGCGTATATAAAGAAAAAGGCAATGCCATAACCTAATAATATTTTCATATAAAACCTAAATTTATACTCACTGCTAAAATGATAGGTCAAAGAACAAATTAACAAAATTCCAAGAGCTATCAGCCAAAACAGATCATCCATCTTTTTTACGACTATCGGTTCTTTGTCGTAATCTCTAAACTCAATTTCTTTGTTTCTTGAATACATAACTTGCTCCTTCAACTAAGATAATATTTTTCTATCTTATCAATATCGATATGTTTTCTAATCAAAAACCATTCTTTTATCTCGTTTAGCCTTTCCGCATCATATACGCAAACTAAATAATTTTTTGCCGATAAAATAGAGCTTAAATAATAAGTATTTTCCTGCTCATAGTACGGATAATCCACTACGATTGCAGAAAAGAATGAAAAATTCTTAAAATTGCCTACGATTAAAAAGTGAAAAAATATTTTCAAAAAGATTGCAGAAAGTATTGAAAAAATGAAGAATAATAAAATTTGCGATGATAGAAACGATAGTGCTGCAATAGAAAAAATTATAATAATATTATAAATGAAGCGACGGACTTTATCATCGTTGCAATATCCCCAAAATGGTCTGCCTATCACATAATTTAAATGAAGGTTATTTGTCCTTCTCTCAAGCTCGCCGTTATTATAAAAATCTATAGAATTATTCATAAAGTAGATTTTGCAATTATTATTGCTAACGCAGCTGCTATAAATAAGTCTCAATACTATCGCTATAAAAATTCCAAATATAACGCTAGAGCCTATTTCCATCATCGATATATGGTGTTTTGAAAAAATTAAATCCCATATGCTTAGAATATATCCGCCTAAAATCATAGGCATATATAAAAACGTAATTGTAGATATTAGCAGCCTCTCATAATTTTTTACTATTATCGGCTCTTTGTCGTAATCCCTTGCTTTAGAATTCTGCAGTAAGGCGCCGCTATCATCTGAGATAGAATTTTGCGGCTCTGCGTTATTTTCACAGGCAGAATTCTGAGCCGCTTCGGCTTCTAATTCGGCTTTTAAATTTAAAGCGCCAGGATCGGAATTTAGGGTTTCAGAA
>CAUSBF010000021.1:0-14656 GCA_963529595.1 uncultured Campylobacter sp. | reverse complement strand
AAATCGGCATTTTGTTGCCGTCGTTTAAGATTAAATACTGCATTTTTGCTCCTTGCGAAAAAAATTCATCTTATATAAAAATTTAAAATTTCGCGCTTAAGTCGTAAAATTCTATCCGCACCAAAGCGACAGGTGGAATTTAAAAGCCAAATTCCAATCCACCGCGAAATTTTAATAATCAAAGATATTCGGATCGATAACCATCGCACGGTACGCTACATCATCTCTCGATGCAGACTCCACGTCCATCTCAAATTTGACGTCGTTGCTCTTTGGATCGATCTCGACGAGCACCATTTTGATCGTCTTATCGGGCTTTAGCAGATAGACGTTCGAGCTTGAGATGAAATACGTGCTTTTATCCTTTTGCCACTCCACGTTGCTAGTAACCGCGCTATAGAAGTCAAATCCGCGCTCCTTGCCAAACTCCCACGTCTGCTCGACCGTGCCCTTTTGCTCGTCGATCTTATACTCGACCGCGCGAGAGTATTTTTCCTCTTTTAGCGCAGGCTGCTCCATGCCGCGGCCGTCGCCGTTGTCAAATACGCTGATGTGCTTTACGCTGCCCTTGTTATCGTAGCGCGGAGTTAGCCACGCGGTGTGCTGCGTCCACGACCAGTCGAAGTCGCCCTCGCATTTTGAGTTTTCGCATTTGATCTTGTTGCCGTTTTTATCCACGGGCACTAGCACTTTTTCTTTAAAGTCCGCGCTCCAGCCCTCAGGCGACGCTAGGATCCATTTTACCTTTTTGTCGCGACCGATCTTGACTATGCCTTGGTGGCGGAGCGAGAGGATGATGCCGTCGTCGCTAGGGTCATATGAGATCGAGTTTACGTGCGCCCAGTTGCGTCCCGTGCCGGTCGAGGTCACGTCGCCGAAAGGCAGATCGTCGCTGATTTTGATCTCTTTGGCGTCCATATCGATATTTAGGCACACGGCGCGAGCGTCAAGAGCCTTGATGAGGTTACTGCGGTAGACGTTTTTGCCGAAAATTTCATTCAGATCCCACTCGTCCACGACCTTGCCGCTGCCATCCACTTCGATGATGTGATCTCTGATCGTGTGCGAAATTCTGCCGTCAGGATGATGGTAGTTGTACTTACCGACGCGAAGCAGCAGATGATCGCCTTTTAGCGGCATCACCTCGTGGCTAAGGTCGATGTAGCCGCGCGGCAGCTCGCGGTTATACACCTCCTTGCCCATCATGTCGTAGCGCATATATCGCTGCGCCATACCCCAGCTCAGATCGCCGTTTGGCAGCTGGTGAAAGCCCATCATCATGCCGCCGTCCATCACTCTGCGCTCGCTGCGGTCGTAAAATTTCTGATAGTCCAGATACCATCTGACCTCGCCCTGAGTATCGACGACGAAATTTTCTGTAAAGTCGTTCCAGCTAGCCGCACCGCCGTTTTTCCAATCAAGCGGCTTATAAACGCTCGTGATCGTGTTGTTGATGAGATAGAGCCTGTTTTTAAACGCGGGATCGACCTTTTTAACCTTCATCTTTTGCATATGGCTAAATCTATAATCGCGGCTATACGTTACGATCGGCTGAGCATAAATTTTATACTTTTCGACCTTCTTTTCGCCGTTAAAAACGTAGCTTACTTCGACCTCGTTTAGATAGTCGGGATACAGCCCCCAGATCGGCACGCCGTCATGCGTCAGTAGTGCATGCTCGGAGACGTTATAGGCGATGTCGATACCGCCGTTAGGTTTACCCAGCACCCGCACATGGATATCCTTGATATCCTTGCCCGCGCGATCAATAATGGCCGTTAGAGGCGCCACGTCGTATGGGTTGATAAACACCGAGCCAAGCTCGCCTTGGGTTTTTACCTGATGCGCCAAAACACCCGCACTCGCCGTCTGCGGCACCGCTATAAACGCGCCGCCTGCCAAGGCCGCAGCCAAAACAATAGAACCGAAAAAATTCTTACGCATATTCGCTCCTTCTGGGTAAATTTATTGAATTTTACTACTACCAAATCACATAATAATCATACTAGCTTTAAATCAAATTTAAAGTTAAATTCTAATATATCTACTTAAATTTTAGAACGCAAACGAGACGGGTAACAGTCTAAAATTTGATATAATTAACCCTGCTTTATCAAATTTAAGGAGAGAAAATGCCATTCGTAAATATAAAAGTAGCCGCTCCAGAGCCTACAAAAGAGCAAAAAAAGCAAATCATCGCCGAGATTACGGACACGCTAGCGCGCGTATTAGGCAAAGACCCAGCCGCAATACTCGTGATGATCGAAACGCTCGGTATGGACAGCATCGGTAAAAGCGGTCTAAGTCTTGAGGAGATCAAACAAAATAAAGAGAAAAAATAAGCGAATTTTTATAGGATTTTGAGCTAAAAATCACGCTCGCAGCGGGCAATATGTGCGCCGCTAAGCGGTCTAAATTTACCGAGCACGCAGGCGGGCAGCAGTTTAAAAACCGCCGCCGCAAGCCGCTCTAGCGGGCGAGTATCCGACCTCTCGCCGAGGATTATCGGCGGACGAACGATCTGAAGGCTGTCAAAGCCGAGCTCGCTCACACGCCGCTCAATACGTCCTTTAGCGCGCAGATAAAAGCTTAGCGAACCTACGCTCGCACCCGGAGCTGATACGAGCACGAAGCGCCGCGCGTCCGCCGCTTTGCCCCACTTCGCCGCCGCATAGACGTAGTCCACGTCCACGCGCAAAAACGCCTCGCGCGAGCCCGCCTGCTTCATCGTCGTGCCAAGCGCGCAAAAAATTTCGTCAAATTTATGCGGTGCGATATCCGAGATACCCTCAAAATCAATGATCCGCGCGCGAAGCTTAGGGTGGCAAAAGCCTATCTCGCGGCGCGCCCATACCTCTACCTCATCGTAACCCGGGCTCTCGCAAAGCTCGCGTATCAGCTCCCTGCCTACGACGCCCGTAGCGCCTAGTACAAGAGTCGATTTTCCCATTTTCACTCCCTGAATTTCTTTAAATTTTAACGCGCTTTGCAGTCAAATTTAACTCCGGCGCTACGTTATTCTAAATTTTACGCGCATATCGTCTGCGCGACGCGCGATATAAATGCGTAAAATTTAAAGGCGCCTGCCTGCGCAGCTTGTCGCTACGAAGCCAAATCAAGTCCTGCTCGCACATAAAGAAGCAACTTAACAGCGCAAGCTATAAGTGAGCTTGCGCCTCACCCGATCCGCTATTTGGCGGCTGCTATATAATTAAATTTCGGTTCGCTAAGTTTAAATTCGAAGCTAGCTAAATCCACCTCTCCGATGCATGCATCGCTATCGTAAAGTGTGAGCAAAAATTCCGCCGTTTGTTCGCTGCTGTGATATTGCGAAAACGCCGCATCGTAATCAAATCCGCGCTTTCCCGAAGCTACGTCGCAAAACTCGCTTTTAGTAGCGGCGGGCGCTAGAACTTTAGCCTGCATTTTGGCCTCTTTATCCTGCGCCAGCTCGTGGCGCAAACCCTCAGTGAAAGCGCTTACGAAAAATTTTGTAGCGCAATACGGCACGACGCCGGGCGCCAGAAAATAGCCGCCCACGGAGGAGATGTTTATAAGCTGAGTTTGTTTGCGTTTGTAATCTCGCGCAAATAAGCTCGAAAGTATCGCGAGCGCGGTTACGTTTAGATCTATCATTCTTACCGTTTTTTGCAAATCTTGCTCTCCCACTAAGCCAAAATCCCCAAAACCTGCGTTATTTATGAGCGCCTTTAGCTCGTAGCTTTTTAGCTCGTCCCAAAGCGCTAGGACATTCTCGCTGCGCGCAAGGTCGCAAATTTTAACGACTACGTCTGGTTTAGGCGAAATTTTAGCGATCTCGTCCTTTAAGCTTTGCAGCAGTTCCGCTCTGCGCGCGATTAGGATCAAATTTTCTCCGCGCCTCGCAAACGCCTTTGCCGCGGCCGCTCCGATACCCGAACTTGCGCCGGTGATGACGATATATTTTTTCATTTTCTATCCTTTTTTAGATTCTTTGGCTTGAAATTTTACCGAAGCTCGCCGCGTATTCACGCGTGCGCTCGTCTTAAATTTACAAATTTACCAGCGTTTTGCGAGGCGGTTTACTCGCCGCTTGTGGGCGTGCGCTTGGTATCTACCGCTTTGCCGTCTAGATAGTACCGACCGCCGGCGACGTAGTGAAGCGTTTTTAGCTCGTCAGGGATATTTTCAAACAGCCAGTGTCCGCCGTCAAAGACCCACTCGTCCGCATACGCCGCAACGACCTCGCCGATGAAAAGATCATAATTCTGCTCGTTATGAGGCTCGGGGATACGCTTGCAAACGAGCCACGCCACGCAGCCCGCGATCAGCGGCACATCGAAGTCATCTTGATAAAAAATTTCCACGTTTTTCATCTTGTCCGCGTTATCAAAGCGCGAGTTATTTTCGGCGCCCAGCTCGCTAACCAGCTCCGCCTGCGCTGCCGTGGGGATCTGCACGGCGAAATGCCCGCTCTTTTCGATGAGCGTCCGCGTGTACGAGCCGTTATGCGGCACGATGGTAACCTTGTCATAATCAAGCGCCTGCGCCCACGTTATCGCCATCGCATTGACGTCATCGCCGTATTTGGCCGATACGAGCGTGGTCGCGCCCGGATTTAGGATACGATATGATTTTTGTAGATCGACTTTTATGACCTCAATTTTTGCTCCTTTGATTAAATTTTATCGGCGGCAGAACCGCGAATAATCGAATCAGCTTGGTATTAATTTGCCCTAAATTTACGTCTTAGCCTGCTGAGCAGGCCTAAGTCCTGGCGCGTTTGGATTAAATTTTTCCGCGGCGCGCGAAATTTAGCGGGTTTAAAATTTAGACGGCTATTTTCTGCGGATCTTATAGCTATTGCCGCTTTTTGTTTTTAGCAGCGAAATTTTTCCGTCTTTCGAGACGTAGTAGCCGTCCTTAACTTTGCTTAAAATTTCGCTCTGCGGTAAGCTCGACCAAAAAATTTCTACCTTGCTTTTATCCGCGGAAAATATCCCGTAGATCGCAAGCGTAGCGTTATCAGGGTCGTGCAGCCTCACGTCCGCGACATCAAAAACCTGCACGCAGCCATTCTTAATCTTTGAAAAGCCCTGCCCTGCTGCGACTAGGCAGCCGTACTCGTCTATGCCGCCGCCTACCATCGGCGTCTGCACGGCGGGCACCTTGCAGACGTCCTCACTAGTGCCGCAGTCCGCAGCCGCGCTTTTGCTTCTCTTATCCGCCTCCTTGCCTAGCTTTGCATCGTGCGCCGCGCAACCGCACAAAAGCACCGCCGCAAAGGCCGCGATTAAAATTTTACCTCTCATCTTTACTCCTTTAAATAAATTTTATCTGCACTCAAAGCTACTCGCGCTATTTTCGTCGCCGCCTACGTAGGTAGCGACTTTAGGATACGCACAGATCGGGATCTGTTTGCCCGCGCGGCTCGTGCTTTTGCCTAGCAGGCTAGATGGAGCCGTTCCCTGCTCGCGCCACGCTTCAAGCGCGCTTAGCGGATCGACGTCATCGATGCCGTTACCGCCGCCACAGTGATTCATCCCAGGCAGTGCAAAAAATCGCGCAAATTCGTCCGCATTCGCGTTGGTTTCTACTAGCTTTTTAAACCAATCGCGCTGATCCATCGCCGAAAATACGGGATCGGAAACGCCCGTTACGATGATGAGCTTACCGCCGTTAGCGCGGAAGCTATCTAGCTTGGTCGAAATCGCATCGTTTATCGCCGCAGTTTCGAATGTTCGTTCTACGTCCTTATCGAAATCAAAGTTCATCAGATCAAACTCCGGTTGCGGCGGCGTCAAGAAATAATAATTCATCGAACCCTTCGAGAGTACGATATTTCTAGCATTTGGCTCTGCCGTTTGCGAGTCGCCTAGCTTCCACATGCGCCAGCCGGGCTGATTTACTCCGGCATCGTAAAACCAGCCGCTGTAAATTTGCTTGCCCTTGCTATTTTTTGCGCCCTCAAATATCGCCTTTATCGCAGAAATTTTATCTTTGGGCAGATCAAGGCCACTAGGATCAAATTTACAGCTTTCCCAAGCGCCGATGATTCCGTCTTTTAGCCCGTCTAGTGCATCGCATTTATCTAAAACCGCCCTGCTTAGCTTATCCAGATCCTCCTGCGTAAGGGCGTTTGCAAAAATTTTCTCCCCAGCGGCATTTTTAGGCGCGATCTTCATAAGCTGCCGGTTGTCCCACTGTTCCGCGATCGCCGCGCGCGAAAGCCTAAAACCCGGATTTGCCGCAATTACGCCGTCAAATTCCAGCGGATACCTCTGCGCCGCCATCAGAGCCGAGCGCCCGCCGTTTGAGCAGCCCATAAAATAGCTGTGCGCGGGCGCTTTTTTATATGCCGCGAAAACCAGCTGCTTTGAGACGCTCGCGACCTTGCCGATGGCCTGATAGGCATAGTCTAACCGCGCCTGCTGCTCAAGTCCGAACTCGGGCGTAGGCGTAGGGTGTCCCGAATCGGTCGTGACGACCGCATAGCCCCTCATAAGCGCAGGCGTTGCAGTGCTAGTGCGGATAGGCACGGCGCCAAGAGCCGGCGCTACGAAGCCGTCCAAACCGCCTCCGCCCTGAAATAGCAGCTTGCCGTTCCAATCGCCTGGCAAGCGCAGCTCAAATTTTATGCCGTAATGCTTGCCGTCCGAGCCCGTGCGCGAGGCTATCTCGCCGTGAATTATGCAGTGCGGCGCGGCTTTTAGCGTCTTTTTGGCTCCGCCGGTTAGCGCAGACATCCTATCGGCGCCGATTTCGCCGCTTTGATTCCAGATCGCTTCGCTAATCTTTGTATCGTAAATTTTCGTGCCCTTTAGCGCCGCGCAAGCCCGCTCGTCAAAATCGCTCGCAAGCGCCCCCTGTAGGCCCAAAGCAACCGTAAAGGTTGCAACTAAAATTTTATATTTCATTGCCGCTCCTTTTGAAATTTTATTAATCATAATTTTAACATAAAAATTTATCGTGAATTTCAAGTGCATTTGGAAGGTTGTGGAATTCCTAGCGGAGTCATGCGGGATTTCAAATTTTAATTAAAGGGGCGAAGCACTTGGGCGATCCGCAGAATCTGGCTCGTCGGCTAAGCGATTTCGTAGATCGCGGCGGAATACTTTGATCGCCCAAAACCAAACCGTGTGCCCGAAAAATTCCGAAACAAACTCATACCGTGGAAGCTGAAAAAGCGGTGGTGTAAGTCCTAAAAGCGGCAGCGTGATGCAATGCACTGCGATATTTACGACGATACCGAACGCGACGCCCTGAAATAGCGTAATTTTAGGTAATTTCTCGACAGCGAAGTGTGCCTAATTTTAAATTTTGCTATTGTTGCGGAGCATTAAATTTCACGCGTGCCCTTAAAGCTTGCACGGTAAAAAATCAGCAGTACGGCGGCTAACGCAGCAAAGCCGCAAAATAGACCTTGGTAGCTTAAATATTCAAGCGCCTTGCCACCTACGGCAGTACCGATGCCGCCTCCGAAAAATATCGCCGTGCCTATGATCCCGGAGGATAGACCTTTGGCGGAACTACAACGAAGTGCCGCGCTTGCTAGGACGGACTGCGCGCAAACATATCCGAATCCCAGCAAAAACGTCCCTACATATGCGGTGGCAGCGAAGCAACTCGCCAAAAGGCACAGCGCCGAAGCGGACGCCAAAAAGCCGAGGGATAGAATTTCTTTTGGCGGCAACTTCTCTTTTAAATATCTGGCAGCGTTTCCTGCCAAAAAGCAAGCGACGCCGTAAAGCATAAGGCAGGCTCCGGCAAAATTTGAGTTCAAGCACAGTTTTTTAAGTAGATAAGCGCCTATGAATGAGTACGCCCCGAGCACAATTACGCCATTACATAAAGCCAAAAAATAGCTTCTCAAAAGCGCAGCATCGCCACGCAAGCTGGCTAGGGATTTTACGAAGCTTTCGCCTCCGCTTTTCGGAGCGTCTTTAAAATTTAGCGTAAATAGTGATACGAAAGATACCGCAGACAGCGCAGAAAAGGCTAAAAATATCTCCCTCCAAGAAAATCTAGCCACTGCCCATCCGCCTAAAGCCGCACTCAGCCCCTGTCCTAAAAATACCGAACCCAGAAATATCGCTACGATTTTTTGTCTATCCTTATCGTCATATGCATCGCCTATAACGCCGAGGCAGACAGCGATTATACCCGCCGCCGCGCATCCCGTGCAAAAACGAAATAAAACAAGCCACGCTAAACTTTTTGCAGTGGAGCAAAGAAGTGTAAATATCGCCAAAAAGAGCATTAGCAGAATTAAAATTTTACCTCTGCCGTAGCGATCACTAAGATGTCCGTAAACCGGCTGAAGTAAGCCATAGGGGATCAGATATGCCGTCAAAACTGCGGAGGCGGCGCTTACCTGTACCCCAAACGTATCTGCGATGCTAGGCAGCAGTAGCGATGCGATCCAGTTATCTGCGGCAGAGATTATTCCTGAGACGATGATTAAGAGTAGTAGTCCTTTTTTGCAGTGCATTTTAAATTCCTAAATTTACGTAATTTTAGCCATTATAACTCTTTTGCTAGAAAATTTGGAATTTTAGCGAACTCAGCAAATATGAGACGAAAGGCATGGATCGCGAATTCGCAGCGGTGTCGCAATGCTGCGGCAAGTATAGCGCAATGGTCGGACATACAATGATGCATCTACCTTGAAGAGGTGAAGGTAGGCAGCAACGCGAGGCGGTGAATGCATGACTAGTTTATATTTATAATCCTCTTTTTTCGCGCATAAAGCCTTATAAGAAATAACGCAAATTTAACAATACCGCAAAACAGATCTATAGCATAAGGCAAATAAGGAAAGCTCTAACTTACAACACAAACCCTACAATAAAATTCAAAAATTCTTTAAAATTCTACGCGGATTATGATGCCTAAAAATCAACTAAAATTTTAAGTACGCACATCCCCGTAGTGCACGCTTTTTAGCCGCGCAATCCCGCCGTTTATCACAAGTCGAGACGAGCCATTTGGATGATCTCGTGTCGCTAGATTAAATTTAATAGCAGCGGAGTTTTGAAATTTTACGAATGCAGGGATTTCAACGAGCGCCCGAAATTTTAATCTGAAGAGATGATTTTGATTTCGTTCTTACAAGCGTCAAAGTCCGCACCGAAGGGATCTTGGACCGTGAAATAATGATCTATCGCGCCGCATCCGTGCCCGATCTGCTCACCCCAGCCCAGCGCCCTGTGCACGAAGCCCTTGGCATGGGCGACGGCTGCGGGCAGGCTAAGCCCCGCCGCCAGCGCGCATGCGATCGCGCTTGAGAGCGTGCAGCCCGTGCCGTGGGTGTTGCGCGTAGCAATTTTAGGCGCGGAAAATTCGTAAAATTTGCCGTTTTCATACAAAATATCGACCGCTAAATTTCTCAAATCCCCGCCCTCGTCCTCGCCGCTCGGTTCAAAACCAGCGCCTAGGGAGGCTGCGGATAAATTTTGTTCAAAAGAAAGTTCCGCGCGCGCCGTTAAAATTTTGCATTCATTAGTAAAATTTTCACTCGCGAAATTTGCGTGCTCCGTCAAACCCGCAGAATTTTCGCGTGTGCCATTTTCGCCCGCCTCGTGCCCAAAAGCTTTAAAATTTTGCGCTGTATCTGCTCCCGCCGCGCCGCAAGCCACGCTCGCACCCGCAAGATCGCCGCCTTTGATCAAAATCGCGCCGCTAAAAAATTGCGAAATTTTAACCGCAGCGGCGCGCATATCGGCTAAGCTTGAAATTTTCATCTCCGCCAGAACCTCGGCTTCACGCACGTTGGGCGTGATGATCTCCGCGGCGGGGGCGAGCTTGTATTTTAGCGCATGCAGCGCGCTTTGTTTCATCAAAACTCCGCCGCTGGTGGCGACCATCACGGGATCTAAGACGACGTTTTTCGCGCCGTGCTTGCTCAGGCTCTTTGCGATAGCCTCGGCAACCCCCTCATTGGAGATCATTCCGATTTTAACGGCGTCCGGAAAGATATCGCTAAAAATCGCATCGAGCTGTGCCTCCACAAAATCTGGCGAAACGTCCAGCACGCCGAATACGCCGCGCGAATTTTGCGCCGTAAGCGCCGTAATAGCGCTCATGGCAAACATCTTGTGCGCGCTAATCGTCTTGATATCGGCCTGGATGCCGGCACCGCCGCCGCTATCAGATCCCGCGATAGTAAGAATTTTTCTCATAAAAAACCTTTAAAATTTTAGCGCGATTATATCGAAATTCCGCTATAATTCCACTCGGTAGATTATTTTACGGGCTAAATTTAAGTTTTCTTTATGTAGTTTTTATTATAATCTACGTTCGTTTCGTAATAACTATTACAAATACAAAATTTTAACCCAATTAGAGGAAATTACATGAAAAAAGTCGCCAGTTTGATTTTCGCAGCGTTTTTAGTTTCGGGCTGCTCCTATTTCGAAAAAAAGGAAGATAAAGACGCGAAGCAAGGCGGCGAGGCTCCCGCGCTGCCGGTCGGCGTATTTACCGCCAAATCCGCCGACGTGCCGATAATTTTGAAATTTAACGGACAGACCGTAAGCGAGCTTGAGATAATGCTAAAGCCGCAGGTTTCGGGCACTATCGAAAAGCAGCTTTTCGAGCCGGGGCACAGCGTCAAAAAGGGCGACGTGCTCTACGAGATCGACCGCTCGCGCTATCAAGCGGCGTTTGACAGCGCAAACGCTAATCTGCAAAACGCCTCGGCGAACTACAAAAGAGCTAAAGCGCTAAAAGCTAGCAACACGATCTCTCAAAAGGACTTCGACACCGCAAAAGCCGCATTTATGGTAGCTGAAGCAAATTTTAAAAGCGCCAAGATCGATTTTGACCACTCGCTCGTGACCGCGCCTTTTGACGGCATGGCTGGCGATACGCAAAAAGACGTAGGCGCATACGTAAACGTGGGCGAGGATCTGGTGCGCCTTAGTAAATTTGATCCGATCGACGTGGAATTCGGTATCGCGGACGTCGATAGGCTGGAGCTTGATGCAAATTTAAGAAACGGGCAGTGGAAGCAGCTGGGACGTCAGGTAAGCATAAATCTCGGCGACAAGGACTACAATGGCACGCTAAGCTTTATCGATAGCGTCATCAATACAAACACCGCATCAGTCAGCGCTAAAGCTCAAATTCCAAATCCAAGCTTAGAAATTCGCCCGGGGGTTTTTACCAAAATAAGCGTCGATGGCTTTTATCAGAAAAACGGCTTTAAAATTCCGCAAGTTGCGCTCAAACAAGATCTTAGCAACACCATAGTCTATGTCGTGCAAGACGGCAAGGTCGCTAAAAAGGTGGTCAAAATCGCAGCGCAAGATACCCGCACAGCGACGATTTCAAGCGGGTTGCAAGACGGTGATCAGATCATTTTGGATAATTTTAAAAAGATTAACGTGGGCTCCAAGGTCACTCCCGTACCCGCAAGCACCGATCCTTACGTAGCGGGGCAGCCTGAAGCATCTCAGAACAATGCGGAAAGCGGGAAATAATGTTTTCTAAATTTTTCATCAACCGCCCCGTCTTTGCCTGCGTCGTTTCGATCATAATCGTAATCGCGGGCGTTTTGGCTCTTAAAAATTCCTCCGTCGAGGAGTATCCGCAACTCACGCCGCCGCAAATCGTCGTAAGTGCTACATATAGCGGCGCGGATGCGCAGACGATCGCCGACGTCGTCGCAGCCCCTCTTGAAAACGCGATTAACGGCGTTGAGAATATGATCTATATGCAAAGCTCAGCAAGCTCCTCCGGCGATGTTCGTATCAACGTATATTTTCAAATCGGCACAAATCCAGCAGATGCGAAAGTCAATGTAAACAACCGCGTCACGCCAGCTCTTACGCTACTTCCCGATGAAGTGCGCCGCTACGGCGTAACCGTCACCGAGCGTAGCAGCACGATGCTGGAAGTGCTCGCGTTTTACGATCCTAGCGAGCAGATGGATGTCGTAGAGATGCAAAACTACGTAGCTATCAACGTCGTAGATGAGCTAAAACGCGTGCCGGGCGTCGGAGAGGCTCAGGCGCTGGGCACGAAAGATTATGCGATGAGGATCTGGGTAAAGCCCGAACTGCTTAAGAAATTTAACGTTACGACCGCCGAGATAATCGCCGCAATAAGCGAGCAAAATAGCCAATACGCCGCGGGTAAGATGGGCGAGCAGCCGATGAACTTAGGCAATCCCTACGTCTATGCGATCAAGCCTGAGGGTCGTTTAAAAACCGTCGAAGAGTTTGAAAATATCATCATACGCGCGCAAAAAGATGGGAATTTCTTGCGCGTAAAAGATGTCGCCGAGGTCAAACTTGGCGGCGCAAGCTACAATATCTCGGCAAAATTTAACGGCAAAGCGATGGTGCCTGTGCTTATCTTTATGCAAAGTGGCGCCAACGCCCTAGCCGTAGTTGAAGCGGTAAATAAGCGCATAGACGAGCTTAAACCAAATTTCCCAGGCGAGCTGACCTACGACGTCGCCTACGATACGACTAGCTTCGTAAAAGTATCGATCGAAGAGGTCATTCATACTTTTATTGAAGCGTTAATCCTTGTCATCATCGTTATGTATATGTTCTTAGGCAATCTTAGAGCAACGATCATTCCGACGCTTGCTGCGCCCGTATCGATCTGCGGTGCGTTTATCGGAATTTACGCCTTCGGATTTTCTATAAATTTAATCACTCTTTTTGCGCTTATTTTAGCTATCGGCATCGTCGTGGACGACGCCATTATCGTGATCGAAAACGTAGAGAGAATTTTGCACGAGGAGCCGGATCTTAGCGTCAAAGAGGCTACCACGAAGGCGATGGGCGAGATCGTAGCGCCCGTCATCTCTATCGTGCTCGTGCTTTCAGCGGTTTTCGTGCCGGTTGCGTTTATGGAGGGCTTTACTGGGGTTATGCAGAGACAATTTGCATTAACGCTCGTAGCCTCGGTATGTTTTTCAGGCTTCGTAGCCCTTACGCTAACGCCCGCACTTTGCGCTCTAATTTTGCAAAAAAAGGAATCTGAGCCGTTTTTCTTCGTAAGATGGTTTAATAATCTTTTTAACGTCTCGACTAAAATTTACGCCGCAGGCGTCGGCATGGTTCTTCGCCACGTACTAATCAGCCTCGTTTTTGTGGGCATCATCATCTATGCGATGGTGAAGCTTCTTGTGCTCACTCCTAGCGGCCTGGTGCCCAACGAGGACAAAGGCTCGATTATGGCGATGACTACGCTTCCGTCGGCATCTACTCTACCTAGGACGGAAGCCGATCAGGATTTCATCGCAAGTATCGCTAAAAAGTATCCAAACGTAAAAGATATAACCCAAATCACGGGATACGATATGCTAGCCGGAGCGCTTAGAGAAAATGCGGGAGCTTTTTTTATGAAGCTAAAAGACTGGAAGGAGCGCCCCGGCGATAAAAATTCCAACTTCGCCATAGCTGCCGCGCTAAACGGGCAGCTCTACGGCGCGGATCGCAACTCGATGACCTACGTCGTCACGCCGCCGCCTATTATGGGTCTTTCGCTTACGGGCGGATTTGAGCTCTACGCGCAAAGCACGACGGGCAAGAGCTACGATGAAATTCGCGCCGATATGGATCGCGTAACCGCCAAAGCCAATCAGCACCCCGCTTTAAAGCTCGTGCGAACGACGCTGGATACCGATTTCCCGCAGTATAAGCTCTATCTCGATAAAGAGAAGGTAAAGATGCTAGGCGTTAAGATAGCCGACATTTTCACCGTGCTAAATTCCACCGTCGGGCAGTATTACATCAACGACTTTAACCTCTTGGGCCGCACGTTTAAGGTCTATATCCGCGCTACGCAAGACTACAGAGACGATCCTAACGATCTAAAATCGCTCTACGTCCGCAGCGGCAGCGGCGATCTGATCGCGTTAAATTCTTTAGTGAGGCTTGAGCGCTCGCTGGGTCCTGATTCCGTTAATAGATTTAACGCCTTCCCTGCCGCGCTAATTATGGGCGAGCCAAATACGGGCTACACCTCGGGTCAGGCGATCGCCGCGATCCAAGAGGTTATAAAAGAGGAATTTCCTAGCGGATATTCGATCGGCTGGGCGGGCTCTGCGTATCAAGAGGTCAGCGAGACCGGTAAGGGCGCGCAGGCATTCGTATTCGGAATGATCTTCGTGTTTCTGATCCTAGCGGCTCAATACGAAAGGTGGCTCATGCCGCTTGCCGTACTTACCGCCGTGCCGTTTTCGGTATTCGGAGCGCTCGTGTTTACATATTTCCGCGGGCTGAATAACGACATATATTTTCAGATCGGACTTTTACTTCTAATCGGTCTGGCGGCGAAAAATGCGATTTTGATCGTGGAATTTGCGATGAACGAGCACCTAAACAACCGCCGCTCGATCGCAGAAGCCGCCGTCGAGGCCGCCAGGATGAGGTTCCGCCCTATCGTCATGACGAGCCTTGCATTCGGCCTCGGCGTGCTTCCGATGGTTATCGCCACCGGCGCGGGCGCCGCTAGCCGCCACGCGCTAGGAACCGGCGTCGTAGGCGGCATGCTCGCGGCATCTACGATCGCGATCTTTTTCGTGCCGCTGTTTTTCTACCTGCTCGAAAGCTTCAACGCCTGGCTTGATAGACGCGGCAAAAAAGTCCAAACTAACGAGGTGAACGATGAAAATAAATAACGCTCTTTTAAGCGCCTTGACGCTTGGAATTTTACT
>CAUSBF010000020.1:0-14657 GCA_963529595.1 uncultured Campylobacter sp. | reverse complement strand
TTGCGGACAACGCCGATACGGCATTTCATTTTTTCAACGTCAATCAAACGATCCAAGAATCAGGCATCGTGCCGCCTAAGATCTTTATGGAGCGCATCAGCTCGCACGTCGCGGTTTTCGTGATCGCGGCAATCGGATATTTGCTGCTTTGCTTTAGGCATAAGGAATTTTTGCTCTCGATCCCGCTTTTGCTTTTGGGCTTTGCGGCGAACAAAGCAGGCCTTAGATTTACGATCTATGCCGTGGGTGTGATGGGACTGAGCTTCGGATATATTTTGTATTTTTGCGTAAAGCGCTTGGATCTGCCAAAGATCGCGGGGCGTGCGATACTGCTTATTTTAACGGCGCTTGCCATTTACCCCGCATGGCAGCACATCGTCTCGTACAAGGTCGATACGGTCTTTTATCAAAGCGAAGTGCGGGTGCTCGATGAGCTTAAAGATAAGGCGAAGCGCGAGGATTACGCGCTTTCGTGGTGGGACTACGGATACGGCATACGCTATTACAGTGACGTAAAGACCCTTATCGACGGCGGCAAACACCTCGGCAACGATAATTTCCCCGTTAGCTTTGCGCTTTTTAAAGATCAGATGAGCTCTGCAAATATGGCGCGCCTGGATGTCGAATACACCGAGCGCGGATATAGCGAAAAAATTCCAAACAAGCTAAAGCAAATTTTAAAAGATTATAATGCGACCGATGTAAATGATTTTATCTTAAGCTTGGGACTGACCGATTTTAAGCCGCCAAGGCCTACGCGCGACATCTACTACATCCTGCCCGATCGCATGATGAATATCTTCCCCGTCGTCACGCAGTTTTCAAACATCGACATCACCGACGGCAAGCAGCTGGGCGAGCTGTTTTTCATAACGAGCGATAGGTTTGTTCAGGATCAAAGCGGCGTGCATATGGACAACGGCTTTTCGATCTCACCGAGCCTTTTAAATTTAGAGTATAGCGGCAGAAAATTCGCGATCAATACCTTTTACGAAACGAGCTACGACGCGAACGGCAAGCTTTCGGTAAAAGAGTTTAATATGGACAGCAGCGCGCAATTTTACGTGATTTTCATGCGCGATTACGGGAGATTTTTGCTGCTAGATAAAACGATGCTAAACTCAAGCTACATTCAGCTTTTTGTATTTGAAAGATATAGGCCTGAGCTATTCGAACCTGTGATCTTAAGCCCTGCTGTGAAAGTTTATAAATTAAAGCGCTAGATAAAATTTTGCCGCAAGCTAAGGAGAAATTTATGAAATTTAATCTCGCAACGCCAAGCAAGGAATGCAGCAGATGGCTCGCATAGGGTTTTTAAGCCATGCCGATATGAGCTTACATTTCTTTCGCCGCCCGATAATGCAGGCTTTAAAAGAGCGCGGGCACGAGGTTTTCGCAATTGCTCCTCGTGGCGCTTATACGCAGGATTTAGCACGCGATTTTAATGCCGTAACTTACGATCTTGATCGAGCGAGCTTAAATCCGTTTACCGTATTTAGCAACACCAAAGCCCTTGCACGTGAGCTAAAGAAGCTAAATTTGGACCTGCTGCAAACAGCCGCGCATAAATCAAACGTGTTTGGTACACTAGCGGCTCGAGAGGCGGGTATAAAATATGTAATAAACTTAGTCGAGGGGCTGGGCAGCTTTTATATCGACGATGATATTAAAACAAGGCTTGTGCGAGCGGTTTTGGAAAAGCTTTATAAATTTTCATTTTCGCAGGCGGATGCTTGCGTATTTGTAAACGATGCCGATCCTTATTACATGCTATCTCGCGGGCTTATTGCGAAGCAAAAGGTCATAAGGATTAAAAGTGTAGGCGTAGATGCTGAAAGGTTCAACCCCCAAATCGTTAGTGCAGCGGATCTGGGCGAGGATTTGTACGGCAAAAAGATCGTGCTGATGATAGCTCGCGCGATGTGGCATAAGGGCGTGAGAGAATTCTACGAAGCAGCAGAAATTTTAAAAGATCGATCGGATGCAAAATTTGTCTTTGTGGGCGAGGGTTTTGCGGGCAATAAAAGCACCGCTGATCCTGCGTTTTTGCAAAGCGGTGCGGTGCATTATCTAGGCGCCAGAAACGACGTGCCAGAGCTTTTGAAGGCTAGTTACCTACTGGCACTTCCTAGCTACAAGGAGGGCTTTCCGCGCACGGTTTTAGAGGCGATGAGCATGGCGCGAGCCTGCGTGGTAAGCGATTGCAGCGGCTGCGTCGAGGCGGTGCAAGATGGCGTCAACGGCTTAATCTGCCGCACTCGCGACGCGAATGATCTTGCGCGAAAGATCGAAATTTTATTGAGCGATCCCACGCTTTGCGAAAGGCTCGGACGAAACGGACGCGAGACGGTGCTTGCAAATTACGACGAAAAGATCGTCACGGAAAAATATTTAGAGGTTTATAGGAAATTTATCGATGTATAGGTGTTTTTTAAAGCGTGTGCTCGATTTTACGGCGGCTTTGGTTTTGATCATTTTGGTTTCGCCCGTGATGGCGCTTACGTGGTTCTTGATCCGCAAGCACATTAGCAAAAGCGCGATTTTTACGCAATCTCGCCCTGGGCTTGATGAGCAAATTTTTAAAATTTACAAATTTAAAACGATGAATGACGAGCGCGGCGCGGATGGCGAACTTCTACCCGACGAAGCGCGGCTGAACGATTACGGCAAAAAGATCCGCGCGCTAAGCCTGGATGAGCTGCCGCAGCTTTTCAACGTGCTAAAGGGCGATATGAGCTTCATCGGGCCGCGCCCGCTGCTGATCGAATATTTGCCGCTTTATTCGCCGCAGCAGAGCCTGCGACATAGCGTGCGCCCGGGCATCACGGGGCTTGCGCAGGTAAACGGACGCAACGCGATCAGCTGGGAAAAAAAATTTGAGTTCGATACGTATTACGCGCAAAATTTAAGCTTCGCGCTCGATCTTAAGATCGCGCTTTTAACGATTAAAAAAGTGCTTGTGAAAGAGGGCGTGAATAAAGAGGGCATGGCGACGACGGAGAAATTTAATGGGCACAACTAAAATTTACGTTTACGGCGCGAGCGGACACGGGCTGGTGGTTGCGGACGTCGCGCTAGCCGCGCGCGGGGCTAAATTTAGCGAGGTCATTTTTTTAGACGACGCGGCAGGGCTGAAATTTAGCGAGGATCTGCCGAAGCATCCCGTAATAATCGCAATCGGCGATAATAAAACCCGTGCAAAGATCCAAGAGAAGGTGGTGCGAGCGGGTTTTGAGATAGCGACGCTAATTCATCAAAGCGCCATCGTAAGCCCAAGCGCTGCTATCGGCGAGGGCGCGGTCGTAATGCCCGGCGCCGTGATAAACGCGCGAGCTAAAATCGGTCGCGGCGCGATAATCAATTCAGGCGTCGTAATCGAGCATGAGTGCGAGATCGGCGAGTTCGCGCACGTTAGCCCAAACGCAGCGCTTGCGGGCGGCGTGAAGGTAGGGGCGTTTTCGCACATTGGAATCGGTACCAGCGTCATTCAGAGGCTAAGTATCGGGCAGTGCTGCATCATCGGCGCGGGCGCTGCGGTGGTGTGCGACATAGCTAGCGACAGCGTAGCCGTAGGCGTGCCAGCTCGCGTGATTAAAAAAAATAGCTGAATTTAAAATTTATAGCATTAAAAGTGATAAAATCCAAGCATTTAAATTTAATGCCGAAAGCTAAATTTAGCCTTGCGACGCGCGAGGTTAAATTTTAAATCAAGGAAGGATAGAGATGGCAAGAGTATTTTTAAGCCCGCCGAATATGGGCGGCGATGAGCTTGAGTATATAAAAAAGGTATTTGAAAGCAACTATATCGCGCCTTTGGGCGAATATGTCAATCGCTTTGAAGACGCAGTGAAGTCCTATACTGGCACGCGCGGCGCGCTGGCGCTAAACGCAGGCACGGCGGCACTTCATCTAGCGCTTCGTTGCAGCGGCGTAAAGGACGGCGACGTGGTGTTAGGATCCACGTTTACCTTCATGGCGTCGCTAAATCCGATATTTTACGAGCGCTGCGTGCCGGTGCTGATAGACAGCGACGAGAGTTGGAATTTAAGCCCGAAGCTGCTTAAAGAAGCGATCAAAAAATCGCCGAAAAAGCCAAAGGTGCTCGTCGTTACGCATCTTTACGGACAGGCTGCAAAGATGGACGAGATATGCGAAATTTGCGCCAATGAAAATATCGATCTCATCGAGGATGCCGCGGAGGCACTGGGCGGATTTTATAAAGGCAAAGCACTTGGTGGTATTGGAAAATGCGGCGCACTAAGCTTCAATGGCAACAAAATTATCACTACCTCAGGTGGTGGCATGCTGATCTCAAACGATGAGGGGCTAGTGGCTAAGGCTAGATTTTTAAGCACCCAGGCGCGCGAGCCGCTGCTTCACTATGAGCACAAGGACTACGGCTACAACTACCGCTTAAGCAACGTCTTAGGCGCTATCGGCGTAGGTCAGATGGAGGTCTTGCCGCAGCGTGTAAAGAGAAAACGCGAAATTTTTAAAATTTACGAGGATCTGTTTAGAGGCGCCGACGTGGAGTTTATGCCCGAAGTAGAAGGTGGCGAGGGCAATAGATGGCTTACGACTCTGCTATTTAAACAAAAAGGCGCTCATCTAAAGGTTATCGATGCGCTAAATAAAGCCGACATCGAATCTCGCCCACTTTGGAAGCCGATGCATCTGCAAAGCATCTTCGCAGGCGCGCTTAGCGTAGTTGACGGCACGAGCGAGGATATGTTTAGTCGCGGCATCTGCCTTCCTAGCGGCACCGATATGAGCGACGAGACGATCGAGCGCGTCGTAAAAATCGTAAAAGAAAACATCTGATGCTGTTAAAACCCACTAAATTTAGCCGCTTCGCGTTTTTTTTGCTGGGAGATATTTTTATCTCGATCCTCTCCGTTTATATCGCGTTTTTGCTGCGATTTAGTGGAGATATACCGAACGAATTCTATAAAGGCGCGCTGCTTAGCGCCTCGAGCCTTACTGCGATTAAAATTTTCTATTTTTGGTTTTTGCGGATCTATTTAGTTCCGTGGAGATTTTTCGGCCTATATGAAGCGAGGAAGCTCTTTTATGCGCACGTTATGGCAGCGCTTACCTTTTTAATCCTGTTTTTTCTAGCGAGTAAAATTTTTAACCCCTTCCCGCGCTCGGTCATCATCATCGATGCGGCGATCTCGTTTATTTTAATCGGTGGGATTAGAATTTCAAAGAGGATGTTTCTAAGCGAGAAGAAAAACATCACGAATAACGAGCCCTGCATCGTCGTAGGCGCTACGAGCAAGACCTTTCACGTCCTAAAAGGTATGCGGCAAAAATATATCAACTACTACCCCGTAGGCGTCGTGGACGGACGGGCAGAGCTTGTGGGGACGTATTGCGAAAACTACGTCGTCAGAGCCAAGGGCGAAATTCCGCAGATGATCAAAGATAGCGGCGCCAAAACCGCGATCATCGCGCTGGCGCTGTATCCAGACGAGCTAAAGCAGCTCTACGACGAGCTTTTTGCATACGGGCTAAAGGATATTAAGCTCTTTTCGCTTTTGGAGGATGAGAGCAAAAAGATCCGCGACGTATCGATCGAGGATCTGCTCGCGCGCAAGCCTAAAGACCTCGACACCAAGGCGATCGAAAATTTTATCAAAGATAAGATCGTGCTGGTAACGGGCGCGGGCGGCACGATAGGAAGCGAAATTTGTAAGCAATGCTTAAAATTCGGCGCAAAGCGTCTTATCATGGTCGAACACAGCGAGTTTAATCTCTACTCGATCAACGAAGCTACGGGCGCGGACGCGCGTAACGAGCTAAAGATGATAAACGTCGTTTATCGCCATGAGCTGGAGGAGGTTTTTGCAGAATTTCGTCCCGAGGTAGTCGTGCACGCAGCGGCGTATAAGCACGTGCCGCTATGCGAGTTTAATCCGCATCTAGCGGTCAAAAACAATGTCGTCGGCACGAAAAACGTAATCGATCTATCCAAAGAATATGGCGCGAAAAAGGTCGTTTTGATCTCGACCGATAAGGCGGTGCGACCGACGAACATTATGGGCACGACGAAGCGTATATGCGAGCTTTACGCGCTAAATTCCAACGACGCGGCAAGCGATACGCAGATCGTCGCGGTGCGCTTCGGAAACGTGCTCGGCTCAAGTGGTAGCGTCATCCCTAAATTTAAACGCCAGATCGAAGCGAACGAGCCGCTTACCGTTACGCACCCCGAGATTACGAGATATTTTATGCTCGTTAGCGAGGCGTGCCAGCTGGTGCTTCAAGCAGCCTCCATCGCGCGAGGCGGCGAGCTTTTCGTGCTGGATATGGGCGAGCCCGTAAAGATCGCCGATCTTGCCAAGCGAATGCTGCAGCTTGCTGGCAAGGAGGAGCTTGGCATTAAATTTGTAGGTCTGCGTCCCGGCGAGAAGCTTTACGAGGAGCTTTTGATCGACGAAAACGACAAGAGTACGAAGTACCAATCCATATTCGTAACCCACTCCGCAAAATACGACCTGCAAGAGCTAAGCTCGCAGATCGAGGAGCTTTCGGAGTGCGAGGACGCGCAGGTCGCGGATAAGCTAAAGCGTATCGTGCCAGAGTTTTCGCACCGATTGAATGATATGAAGGGCACGGCTTGATCGGTATCGTGGATTACGGCGCGGGCAATATCCAAAGCGTGATGAACGCGCTTAGCTTCTGCGGCGCTAAATTTTGCCTTGCGCGCAGCCCTGAGGAGCTTTTGAGCTGCGATAAGGCTCTGCTTCCGGGCGTGGGCGCATTCGGCGAGGCGATGGATAGGCTTCGCGCAAGCGGTATGGACGCCGCGATTAAAGAGTTCGTCGCAAGCGGCAGATATTTTTTAGGCATCTGTCTAGGGATGCAGCTTCTGTTTGAGCAAAGCGAGGAATTCGGCGCACGCAGCGGGCTTGGAATTTTGCCCGGTCGCGTCGTGAAATTTGACAAAACGAAATTTAATATTCGGGGGGCGGAATGCAGGTCCGAAGATTTTAAATTTAGATCGGGCGGGGCGAAATTTAATTCAGACGAGGCGAAGCCGAGCGAGCCCAGCGGGCAAAATTTTACCTGTGCCGAAAGCCTAAAGATCCCGCACGTCGGCTGGAACAGTGCGCATTTTGTCAAACGCTCGCCGATAAATGCGGGCCTAGGCGAGTTTGAGTATCTGTATTTCGTGCACTCCTACCACGTCCTTTGCGCGCGCGAGATCACGCTTGCGACCACGTTTTACGGCTATGAGTTTGCAAGCGCGATCTGGCGCGAAAACGTATTCGCCTTTCAGCCGCATCCCGAAAAAAGCCACGATGCTGGCATAAAAATCATTAAAAATTTTACGGAGCTGTGATGGAGATTTTCCCTGCGATCGATCTGAAACAAGGATGCGCCGTGCGCCTTAGCAAGGGCGAGATGCAAAGCGCAAAAATTTATTCCAAAGACCCCTGCGAGCTAGCCAAAAAATTTGAAGATCTCGGCGCTAAATGGCTGCACCTGGTTGATCTCGACGGAGCGTTTGCGGGCGAGGCGGTAAATTTCAAAGCGATCGAGCGGATCGTAAAAAGCACTCGCTTGCGCGTCGAAGTGGGCGGCGGCATCCGCGACGAAGCACGTATAAAGCAGTATTTAAGCTTAGGCGTCGATAGATTTATCCTGGGCTCGGCGGCGCTTAAAAATAGAGATTTCGTAAGGAGGATGGCGAAGCTTTACCGCATCGTCGTGGGCATAGACGCAAAAGACGGGCTCGTAGCGACCGAGGGCTGGGCGGAGCTAAGCCGCGTAAAAGCGACCGATCTGGCGCGAGAGTATGCGGATGCGGGCGTTTGCGCGATTATCTGTACCGACATATCGCGCGACGGGATGCTAAGCGGCGTGAACGTAGAATTTAGCTGCTCTATCGCGAAAGCTTGCGGCATCGATACTATCGCAAGCGGCGGCGTGAAAGATATGAACGACATAATCGCGCTTAAAAACGCAGGCTCCATCGCGGGACTCATCGTCGGCAAGGCGTATTATGAAGGCACGCTCGATCTTAAAAAGGCGTTTGAAGCTCTATAAAAACGCCCGAGCGTAAGCAAAGTTTGAACTAAATTTTAGTAATATGCAAATTTTAAAATTTAAAGGCGATGTGAGGCGATGAAAGATTTTTTTTATGAGATGATCGTAAAAAGCGCGAATGCAAGCGAGCTTTTTAAAAACTTTGCGTTTGAGCTCGGCGTTACCTGCGTCGAAGAACGTGGCGAGAGTTTCATAATCCGCGACGAAGAGGATCTGCAAAATTTAAAATTTGCGTTTGAAGAGTTTAAAAAGGCGCTCGCGCGATCTCTCAATTTAGACGCCGATCTGCAGATCGAAATTTCAAAAAAGCAAAATATCGATTGGATCGAGCAGTATAAAAAAGGGGTCGCGCCCGTGGCGGTCGGCAAATTTTACGTCCGTCCGAGCTGGTGCGAAAGATCGCAAGATCGCGCGCTAATCGATCTACTGATCGATCCCGCGCTGGCGTTCGGCTCAGGCCATCACGAAAGCACTAATATGTGTCTGGCGCTGCTTAGCGAGCTTACTCGCGATAGTATGAGCGCGCTTGACGTGGGCTGCGGCAGCGGAATTTTAAGTATCGCGATGAAAAAACTGGGCGCAAAGGTAAGCGCCTGCGATACTGACGAGCAGGCGGTGGCAGCTACGCAGCAAAACGCCGAGAAAAACGGCGTGCGGATAGATCAAATTTGGCTCGGCAGCGTTTCAGGCTTAAGCGAGCAAGCGTCTAGTTTAAGCGAGCGCGCGCTCTGTAAAGACGCGCAGTTTGATCTCGTCGTCGCAAATATAATCGCCGACGTGATTTTGATCCTAAGCGCGGATCTAAAAAAAGCGCTAAAACCCGGCGGCAAGCTCGTGCTGTCGGGGATTTTAGAAAAATATAAAGATAGGATAGAGCAAGCTTTTTCGGATTTAAATTTCGTGCAGATGAAAAAGCAAAACGAATGGCTTAGCTTCGTTTATGAAAGGAAAATATGAATAACAACCCACATAATCAACCCCCTCAAAACGGCGGCGGAAACAATTTTTTTAATAAAAATCCGATCGGCGTTTTTATAATTTTTGCGCTTATTTTGATAGTCGTGTTTAAAGCGATATCCCCAAGCGGCGGATTTGATAGCGGTGGAGTGCTGGGCTCCGTCTCGGGCGAGAGTAGAAACGTAACTTACTCCGAGCTAAAATCGCAAATCAAAAACTCTCAAGTAAGCATGGTTTCTATCGGGAGCTCCACGATTAAAGCTCAAGTCGGCAACGTAATCTACACCGCCAAGCGCGTGGATGACCCCGAGCTAGTTCAAATTTTAGAATCGCGCAAAATTCCGTACGGCGCGTATAACGAGAGTAACTTTTTGACCGATCTGCTCTTTAGCTGGGTCTTGCCGCTCGTGATTTTCTTTGGAATTTGGATGTTTTTAGCCAACCGCATGCAGCGCAATATGGGCGGCGGCGTGCTTGGCATCGGAAGCTCTAAAAACCTAGTAAGCGCCGAAAAGCCGAAGGTTAAATTTAGCGATGTCGCGGGCGTCGAAGAGGCGAAAGAGGAGGTTAAGGAGATCGTAGATTTCTTAAAAAACCCCGAGCGATATATAAGCCTCGGGGCTAAAATTCCAAAAGGCGTTCTTTTGGTGGGGCCTCCCGGCACGGGCAAGACGCTGCTAGCCAAAGCGGTCGCGGGCGAAGCGGACGTGCCGTTTTTTTCGGTATCGGGCTCGAGTTTCATCGAGATGTTCGTAGGCGTGGGCGCCAGCAGGGTGCGCGATCTATTTGATAACGCCAAGAAGCAGGCTCCGGCGATCGTTTTCATCGACGAGATCGACGCGATCGGCAAAAGCAGAACCGCAGGCGGTATCGGCGGAGGTAACGACGAGCGCGAGCAGACGCTAAATCAGCTGCTTGCCGAGATGGACGGTTTCGGCTCGGAATCAAGCCCGGTGATCGTCCTTGCGGCTACCAACCGCCCAGAGACGCTGGATGCGGCGCTTCTGCGTCCGGGCAGATTCGATAGGCAAGTTCTAGTCGATAGACCTGATTTTGACGGCAGAATGGCGATTTTGAAGGTGCATATGCGCGACGTAAAATTTGCCCGCGACATCGATATCGAAGAGATCGCGCGCCTTACCGTGGGCTTTGCGGGAGCCGATCTTGCAAACATCATCAACGAAGCCGCGCTTTTAGCGGGTCGCGAGGCAAAGGCGGAGGTCGAGCAAAAAGACCTGCTCGAAGCGATCGAGCGCGTCGGTATCGGACTGGCTAAAAAATCGCGCCGCGTAAGCCCGATCGAAAAGCGGATCGTCGCCTACCACGAAAGCGGTCATGCGCTCATCGCCGAGCTTACTAAAGGCGCGATGCCGGTATCGAAAGTAACTATCGTGCCGCGCGGATTGAGCGCTGCGGGATATACGCTAAATTCTCCGTTTGAAAATAGATACCTGCACCAGCGCCATGAAATTTTTGCCGAGATCGATACGTTTTTGGCGGGGCGCGCGGCGGAAGATGTGTTTTTGGGCGAGATCACCGACGGAGCGGGCAACGATCTACAGCGCGCTACCGATATGCTTAAATTTATGGCTACTCAGGTCGGAATGACCGATGCACTCGGGCTTGCGGTGCTAGAAAAGCAGCAGTATTCCTTCCTAAACGGCGGACAAAGCATCAAGGATTACAGCGAGGTAACAGCAGTTAAGATCGACGAATATGTCCGCAAGACGCTGGATGAGCGCTACGCGGCGGTAAAAGAGACACTAAGGACCTATGCTCCGGCGATCGAGGAGATGGTAAAGGCGCTGTATGAGAAGGAGACGGTCTCGGGCGAGCAGATCGTGGAGATCATCTCTAAATTTGAAAAAGATAACGGCATGGCTACCCGTCTGGTGCGAAATTTAGGCGCTGACGATGATATCGAAAGCGCAAAGAGCGAGGCTTAAATTTAAAGCCTCGCGCAGAGCAAGAACTTAGCGCTAAATTTTAAGAAGGTCGCGCTAAAATGCTTTATGCGCGATCTGCGGCACCAAACGAAAAGCGGTGCAAAAATAAAATTTAAAGAGTAAGAGATGGAAGAGGAAAAGGGAAAATTAATCTATATATTGCCGAATTTTTTCACGGCGGCAAGTGCATTTTTAGCGGTCATCAGCATAATTTCTACGATCAAAGGCAACTTCAGCGCCGCGATCTTTTATATCATTTTATCCTTGATCTGCGACGGGCTTGACGGCCGCGTGGCGCGGCTAACGCATGCGACATCGAAATTCGGCGTGGAGTTCGATAGCCTTGCAGATATCGTGGCTTTCGGCGTAGCGCCGGCGCTACTGTTTTACTGCGCGGTCGGGCACGATTACGGTAAGGTCGGCTCGCTCGTAGCAGCACTTTACGTGGTTTTCGGTGCGATCAGGCTGGCGCGATTCAACGTCACTACAGGCACCTACGAGCCTAGCGTTTTTATCGGGCTGCCGATACCAACGGCAGCGATTACGATGGCGTTTTGGATCGGAATTTATCTAAAATATGAGCTCTCCAAAGGATTTGGCGTATTTTTGATCATCGCAATGGCGGCGCTATCGTTTTTGATGGTAAGCAACATACGCTTTCCGAGCTTTAAAAAGATCAGCCTAAAGCGCCCCAACGCGATTAAAATTTTAGTGCTTCTAATCGTCGTATTTTTCTCGCTTTTATATCTTTTCAGGCTGGAATTTCCGGCAGTGCTCACTTTGGTTTATATCGTTTACGGTTTGGTTCGCGGAGCTTTAAATTTAAGCGCGGCTAAATTTCATAAAAAAGACAAACCCGAGGAAACGGCGAAATAATCTCAGATATGTTTATCGCCGCGATTGCTTTAAGCTTGCGCGGCTATAATTTTGCCGAATTTTAACGCTTTGAAAGGACAAGCAATGGACAAAAATAAAATCATAATCTTCGATACGACGCTTCGTGACGGCGAGCAAAGCCCCGGAGCGTCGATGAATACGGACGAGAAGATCCATCTTGCGTTGCAGCTTGAAAAGCTGGGCGTAGATGTTATCGAGGCTGGCTTTGCGGCGGCGAGCCCCGGGGATTTTGACGCGATAGAAAAGATCGCTAGCGCCGTTAGCAAGGCTCGCGTCTGTTCGCTTGCGCGCGCTTTAGAAAAAGACATCAAGGCCGCAGGCGAAGCGATAAAGGGCGCAAAGCTCGGGCGCATCCACACCTTCATCGCCACAAGCCCTATCCATATGGAATTTAAACTCAAAATGCAGCCGCAAGAGGTCATAAAGCGCGCCGTAGAGTCTGTGCAATACGCCAAAAGCCTATGCGATGACGTGGAGTTTAGCTGCGAGGATGCGTGCAGAAGCGATATGGGTTTTTTAAAAGAGATCTGCGACGCTGCGATAAACGCCGGAGCCTCCACCATAAATATTCCCGATACGGTGGGTTATCTCTATCCGGATGAGATCACCGCCCGAATAGGCGAGATCGTTAAGCTTATCGACGGGCGCGCCATAGTTTCGGTACACAACCACAACGATCTCGGTATGGCTACCGTAAATTCCTTAGCCGCTATCTTGGCAGGAGCCAGACAGGTCGAGTGCACGATAAACGGTATCGGCGAGCGCGCGGGCAACGCGGCTCTGGAGGAGATCATAATGGCGATCAAGACACGCACAGATAAATTTGCGCCGCTTTATACCGATATAAATTTGAAAGAAATTTACCCATCCAGCCGCCTAGTCGCGAGCATCACGGGTATCGAGCCGCAGCCTAATAAAGCGATCGTGGGCAAAAACGCCTTCGCGCATGAAAGCGGTATCCACCAAGACGGCGTGTTAAAACACAAAGAAACTTACGAGATCATGCACGCCGAGGATATCGGGCTTGATAAAAACTCGCTCGTTCTGGGCAAACACAGCGGCCGCCATGCCTTTAAGGATAAACTGGTATCTTTGGGCTATGAGCTTAGTAACGAGCAGATTGAGATTGCGTTTAATAAATTTAAAGCGCTCGCCGATAGCAAAAAGGACGTTTTCGACGAGGATATTAGAGAGCTCGTAAACGACGAGTTCGTGGGAGCCGAGAAGACCTACGAAGTGCTGGTTTTAAGCTCCAATAGCTGCAACAAAGGACATGCTAGCACCGCGCTTACGCTAAGGTATAAGGATGAAATTTTAAGCGATAGCGCGCTTGGAAACGGCGGCGTGGATGCGATATTCAAGGCGATAGATCGTATCAGCGGCATCAGCGGTAGCCTGAAGGAGTATCAAGTAAAAGCAGTCTCGCAGGGTAAAGACGCGCTGGCGAAAGTAACCGTTAAGGTGGAATTTGCGGGCGAGGGCGCCATTATCGGCAGAGGACTTGACGTAGATACGATGCTGGCGTCTGCAAAGGCCTACGTTGCGGCGCTAAACACATATCTGGACGCTAAGCGCTAAGATGTCGGCGTGCTCGGCGGGATTTGCTAAATTTAACGCAAATTCCGCCGGATTAAACAAATCAAAAGCAAAATTTTAATAATATTTCATACTTAAAACGTTGGAGTAGGGGGTATTGAGCCGAAACTCGTTTTAAAATTTATTTATGGAGACTTTTATGAAAAAAGTTCTTGTATTGTTATTTGCGCTTTGCGGCGCGGCTTTCGCTAGCGAGCAGCTAAGTGCTTACACTCAGATCGTTTCTTTTTCTGCAATTACCGTTGCAGTCGTTTTAGGTCTAGCCGCTTTGGGTGGCGCGTTAGGTATGGGAAATGCCGCTAGTGCGACGCTTAACGGCATCGCTAGAAATCCAAGCGTAGCTAGCAAGCTATCGACTACTATGTATATTTCGCTTGCGATGATCGAAGCGCAGGTTATCTATGCGTTGGTTGTTTCATTCGTCTTGCTTTTTGCCAACCCTTTTTTGACAGAAGGCTTAAAGGCTGCTGCAAACTAATCACAAGCCCGAGAAATCGGGCTTTAAACTTATATAACTCAAGGCTTAAGATCAAGCTTTAAAAATTTATGCGACCGTGGTGGAATTGGTAGACACGCTATCTTGAGGGGGTAGTGCCGCAAGGTGTACGAGTTCAAATCTCGTCGGTCGCACCATCTATCAAAATTTTCCCTATTTTTTAGTTTTTTAAATTTTCAGATAATTTTTTAAGTCCTATTTTTGAGAATTTTAAAATTAATCTTAAAAAATTTTTAATACTTAGAACTGCCGATTGACACATATATTTTAAGAAAAACTACTATATATTAAAAAATTGTATAGTGGCTTTTTCTGCGCTCCTGCCTTGTTAATCCTTTGAGGAAATTCTATAATCTGCCTAAAATTACTATATAAAGGAAGAAAGATGACGGAAGTTTTTACCAAAATTAAGGATAATCCAATTTTTAAATCAGACCCTGATAAAGTAGTCAGGAATTTTATCTTGCCGCAATATAAGCGCACTATGGTCGAAGTCTTAGATGATTTTATAGCCGTTAAATTTTATAGCTCACCGGCTAGAGACGGAACAGTTAAAACACACAGGCACTATCACTATACGCAAGGCGACAAGTTAATCAAAGTTCTAGGCAATGCCGACGAAATAACATTTGAAGGGGCTAGAATATTGTTAAAGAAATTAATATCAAATAGCCATACCAATGGTGTGGCGGCTCCAAAGAATACGCTAG
>CAUSBF010000019.1:0-14715 GCA_963529595.1 uncultured Campylobacter sp. | reverse complement strand
TAAATGCCCTTGAAATTTCAAATAGAATTTTATCGCAGCTGTTACGGCGTAGTAGCGCATAAATTTAAAGCAAAATTTTAAAATTCCGCGACAGTGCAAAGCCTCCGTATTTGCGGATTTAAAGTCAAATTTAAGATTTAATTCTGCCAGATATTTTCGTTTAATTTTAGACTTTTTACTATGGATAGAAAGAATAGAAGCTCGTGCTTGATAGACGCCGCAGGATCGAAACTAAGTACGCTGCGATCTACGCTAGGCTCGAAGCTATCGTATCCCGTGCGGATGAAAATATAGACTTTTCTACCAGAAAAGCTTAATCTGATCGATCTGCCGGCACCGCTTCTAAAGCGAAGCAAGCGCCGCATAAAGGCGGGCGTGAGGGCATACATTGCAGACACGGCATCGACGCTATATACGCTAAACGCGGAGCTAAACTCGCTATCATCCATCACGATCTTCTTAAGTCCGCCAAGTGTTGGTCTCGCGCTGAGCGAAGGCAGGATCACGGTCACCGAGTTTATGCGCTTTTTAAATTCCGCGTAGAAAAATATCCCCCTGTTGCTACGTCGTTCGTCGGTGTGAGTCACGCAAACATCCGCAAAGCTGAAAAATACTCCGTCATAGACGCCGGAAATTTTATCTTCGCAATCAAAATAGCTTATGCCGTCCACAAATAGGCCGCTAACGCGCAGATACGACGGCCTAAACGAGCCTGAAATTTCATAGCGGTAGCCTAGGCTTGCGATATAAGGCGCAATATATTGGTGTTTAAAGGCGCGGACGAATTTTTTGGATCTGTTGTATTTGATCCGCTCCAGCGCGGCATCCGCGATATTAAACAAAGAAAGGCAGATGGTTACGAGTGCGATGACGAAGCGCAAGGTATCATTCTTGCACATTTCTACGCTTTTGGCAAGCATCCACAGCAAGGTGCAAAAGATAAATGCGCGCACTATATTGGCATCTTTATTTACTACTCTATAAGAGATGCTGCCGCAGCTAAATACCACTATGATCCAGCAGAGGCCTATTGCTGCTTCTTGATCTCTAAAATTGAAAAATAGCCACAGCGCCGAGGCTAGCACCGCTAGTAATATTATCGAAAACGCCGCGCCTTTGCGCTGCTCCGCCTCATCCAGGATCCCGAGCCTTAGTTTTTCCAGTTCGTTTGCGGTCATCTTTCTAAATTTATCGAAGCAAATTTTAAAATTTGCTTCGGACCGCTCCTAAATTTAAAGGACTAAGCTTTAAAATTTACAAAATTCCGCGGAACTTCGCTCTTTAAATTTAGCGCGAATTTCTGCGCAAAATTTAGCTTCGGCACAAAATTTCTACGATCGCCTGCGGCAATAGCTCATGTTCGATCTCGTGGATTTTGGCATCATAAGCTTCAAAGCTCATGCCCGCGCTCTTTTCAAACGCGCGCTGAGCGATGATCGCGCCGCCGTCGAGCTCCTCGCTGACCCAGTGCACGCTCACGCCGCCCACCTTCATGTCGCTTTCAAAACTCTCTTTTATCGCGTGCGCGCCCTTAAAAAGCGGCAGCAGCGACGGGTGCAAATTTATCGCGCAAACCCTGCTCGTAAAAACGGGGGTGAGGATACGCATAAAGCCCGCAAGCACCGTAAGCTCCGCGCCGCTTTTTTCGATCTCGCGTACGAGCGCGGCGTCGAATTCCTCGCGGCTAGCAAAATCTTTGTGATTTAGGATCACACTTTTAAGCCCGAATTTTGCGGCTTTTGCTATGCCTCCGGCGTCAGCTTTGTTGCTTAGCGTTAGCGCAACTTCGATCTTGGTTTCGCCGAAAATTTTGCCGTGCAGCTTCTGCAGGATCGCCTCCAAATTTGAGCCGCTACCGCTAAAAAGCACGGCGAGCTTTTTCACAACCATTTTACCTCCTCGATGAGATCGAGCGGATTTAGCGCGTAGGAGTTTTTGGCGAAGGCTCGCGCGGCGAGTGCGTGGGCTAGGACACCGCAGATTGAGGCTTGCAGAGGCGAGTAGCTTTGCGCGAGCAGCCCGCCGATGAGCCCTGCGAGCACGTCGCCGCTGCCGCCCTTTGCGAGCGCGGCGCTACCTTTGTCGCAGACGTAGATGATGCCCTCTTGCGCGATGAGCGTGTTTGCGCCCTTTAGCACAAGTACGCTGCTAAATTTTTCGCTCCACGCCCGCGCAAGCTCGAAGCGGCGCTCTTGCAGCTCGCTCACGTTAAGATTTGCGATGCCTGCGATCTTTAAAAGCGAGCAAAACTCCTTCGGATGGGGCGTTAGGATTAAATTTGAATTGGCATTTAGCAGGCTTAAAATTTCGCGCTCGTAGCACAGATCGGCGTCGATGACGCAGCTTTTGCCCCGCAGCGCGGTAAGATCGATTTTGCGCTCTCCGAGGCCACAGCCGCAGACTACGACCCGCGCGTGCTCAAATGAGCTTTTTTGCATCAAAATCGGGCTTAAATTTAACGGCCCCTCGCTAACGACGCTAACTAGCCCGCTGCCGATCGCATGAGCCGCTAGAGCCGCCATCTGCGCCGCTCCGCTCATCTGCCCGCTTACTACGTAGGTGTGCCCGAAATCGCCCTTGTTAGTGTTTTGTTTCCTGCGTAGTGGCAGCTTCAGATCGCTTTTTTGAAGCAGAAAATATTCACTCCGCTCCTCAAAATTTTGGCGCGAAATTCCAAGATTTGCGACCTTGATCCGCCCTACCTGATCCTTCGCGCCGTCCGAAAACAGCGCGAGTTTGAGCGCTCCCATCGCGATCGTCAGATCCGCGCAAAATGCACCGCCTAAAACGCGCCCGTTCTTATCGATGCCGCTTGGGATATCGACTGCGATTCTTAGGGATTTTGCGCTGTTTGCGAGAGATAAAATTTCGCAAATTTCAGCGCTTATCGGTTTGTTTAAACCGCTGCCGAAAATCCCGTCGATTATGCAGTCTGCGTTTGTAATCTCATCGTGCAGGACGCTCAGCTCGCCGCACTCGCCGCCTAGATTGCTGCATTCGTCGCCGTGCCCCGCGATCTCAAATTTAGCGCCTGCAAATTTTGTGCTTAATTTATCGCCGTCGCCTGAAACGTCCGCGCCGTTCAGGCTTTCGCGCTCGCGCCGCGGCTCGCTTGCGCCAGTGCCTTTTAAAAAGGAGCCGTCTGCGCTTTCATGCGCACAAGTATCCTTGCTAGATGCGCTGACTGCGTGTTTGTAAGCGTCTTTTGCGCTCGCGATACCAATAAACTTAACGCCCGCAGCCCGCGCCGCATCCGCTTGAAATTTGCCCGCCGCGCTTCTATTTTCTAGCACGCAAAGCGCAGTGCAGCTAAAATCGCCGCTTAGCTTTCGCAGTGCCGCCATCGCGTCCGCGCCGTTATTCCCGCCGCCGCAAAGCGCCAAAATACGCGAGCCCTTTTTGAGCCGCTTTCTGATCTCGCCCTCGATCCTGCCTGCGGCGTTTTCCATTAAAATTTGCTCGCCAAGTCTAAATTTTGCGCTCGCTCGCGCGTCGAGCTCCTCGGTGCTAAAGAAAATTTTTTTCAAATTTCGCTCCTTATTCGAAAGCTAAGAGCCTCCAAAATATGCGCCTTGGCGATGATCTCGGCGCCTGCTAGATCGGCGATCGTGCGGGCAAGCTTTAGCGTCTTATTTACGCCGCGCTGCGAAAGATCGTAACGGGTGATCGCCGTTTGCAAAACATCCCGCGCCGCGCTTTCGCAGACGCAAAATTTTTCAGTTTCCTCGTCGCGCAGCTTTGCGTTTAGCTCGCTCTGCCCCCGAGCCTTTTGCGCGCGAAACGCCCGCAACACCGCATCTGCCATCTCCTCGCTGCAAACGTCGCTTCTGTCGTCCGCGCCGGTCTCGTCCATCGCGACGTATATGTCGATGCGATCTAGCAGCGGCGCAGAGATCGTGTTTTTATAGCGCCTGATGTCGTTTAGCGAGCAGGTGCAGGTGAGGTTTTTGGAAAATAGATTTCCGCACGGGCAGGGGTTTTGCGCCGCGACGAAGATAAATTTCGTTTGGTATTCGACCTTGGAATTTACGCGCGAAATCAAAATTCTATTGTCTTCCAGAGGCTCGCGTAGGCTTTCTAAAATTTGCTTGCCGAAGTGCGGCAGCTCATCGAAAAACAGCTCGCCGCCGTTTGCAAGCGCGACCTCGCCGATCTTTGCGCCGCTACTGCCGCCGCCAAAAATAGAGCTGCGCGTGCTGGTGTGGTGCGGCGAGCGGAATGGGCGCAGCGCGCTAAAATCGACGTCTTTGTTATTTAGCGACTCGTAGGCGCACGAGAGCAGCACTTCGCCCAGGCTCTGCGGCGGCAGAATTCTAGCTATCCGCTTTGCACACATACTTTTGCCGCAGCCTGGGCTGCCCTCAAAGAGGATGTTGTGCATGCCGCACGCGGCGATCAGGCTCGCGCGTTTGGCGCGTTTTTGCCCTTTGACGTCTTTGAAATTTAGCGAAAAATCGCGGTTGGGGACGTAAGCTTGCCCGTCAATCTCCACGATATTTTTAAAAAGCGGATGGGTTTCTCGCATGAGCCTGCTTGCGGCGAACTCCTCATCTAAAAAAAATCTGACCGCATCGCTTAGGCTGTCCACGGCATAAACGTCGTAGTTTGGGATCGTGCAGGCCTTTAGAGCAATGCTTTGCGGCACTAAAATTTTAGCGCGCTTCACCTTCGTGCTTAAAAAAAGCAGGATCGAAAAGAGGCTCGCCGTGCTCTTTAGGCTGCCGTCTAAACCGAGCTCGCCGAAGACGAAGAAATCGCCGTCGATGCGCTCTTTTTGCAGCGCGATGAGAAGCGCAATCGCAAGATCGAAGTGCGAGCCGTTTTTGGGCGTGTCGGAGGGGGAGAGATTTATGATGATTTTGGATGCGGGAAATTTAAAATTTAAGCTCATAAGCGCGGCTTTTACGCGACTTTCGCTCTCTTTTATCGTAGCTCCTGCAAGGCCAACGATATTAAATCCCGGCAGCCCCCGCACGAATGTCGACTCGACCTCTACGGGGATCAGTGCATCCGTGAAGGCAGCGCATTTTAGGGATTTCATTTCGATTTTTCTTTTAGGCTTTTTTTGAATTCTTTATCAAATTTTTTGCGTTTGTTGTATCCGATGCGCTCGATGAAAAGATGTCCGTCGAGGTGGTCCATCTCGTGCTGGATACAGATGGCTAGCAGCTCGCTAGCGTCCATTTCGTGGGTATTGCCGGCGCGGTCTTGAAACTGCACCGTGATAAACTCGGCGCGCGTGACGTCCTCGTAAAAGCCCGGCACCGACAAGCAGCCCTCCTGGTAAACGACCTCGCCTTCCTTTTTTAAAATTTGCGGATTGATGATCTCGATGAGGTCCTTTTTGTCTTGGATTTTTTCCTCATTGGCTAAATTTATGATCAAAGCGCGCACGGGCCTGCCTACCTGGATGGCGGCAAGGCCTATGCCGTTTTTTGTGATCATCGTCTCATACATATCGTCCAAAAGCTCGCCCAGCGCCGCGTCGAATTTAACGACCTCGGTCGATCTTTGGTATAGCTTTTTATTCGGATAGGTAAGGACGTCTAGGATCATCTATTTAAAGCTCTTTTGAAGTACTTGATCGATCAGTCCGTATTGCACGGCATCCTCGGCGCTCATGAAAAAGTCGCGATCGGTGTCCTTTTCGACCTGCGCGAGATCTTTGCCGGAATTTTGCGAAAGGATGTTGTTTAGAATTTCTTTCATTCGTAAAATTTCTTTGGCTTGGATCTCGATGTCGGTAGCCTGACCCTGTGCGCCGCCGAGGGGCTGGTGGATCATTATGCGCGAGTTTGGAAGCGCGTAGCGTTTGCCTTTGGCGCCGCAGCTTAGCAAAAACGCCCCCATCGATGCCGCTTGACCGATACAGATCGTGCTTACGTCGGGCTTAATGTAATTCATCGTATCATAAATGCTAAATCCGCTCGTAACCACGCCGCCCGGGGAGTTGATGTATAGATAGATATCCTTATCCGGATCCTCCGCTTCCAAAAACAGAAGCTGTGCGACGATCGAGCTTGCCACTGCGTCGTCGATCTCGCCGCTAAGCATTACGATACGATCTTTTAGCAGTCTCGAGTAGATGTCGTAGCTGCGCTCTCCGCGACTAGTTTGTTCGATAACGTAAGGAATCACCATCTATTCGCCCTTCTCTTCTTTTTTGCCCTGTTTGGAGAAAATATCGTTGAATAGCTTCTCCTCGATCAGCGCCATTTTGACGGCCGGCAGCATGCCGTTGTTGCGGTATCTATTTAGATGCTCTTTCGGATCGGCGCCGTAGGTGTAGGCTTCCATATAGACCGCCTGAACGAGCTCCTGATCACTCACGTCGATCTTGCGCTTTTTGGCTAGCTCGTCGATTAGGAATGTAAGCTTGACGCTGTTTTCGGCAGCCTTTCTAAACTCTTCGCGCTTTTTATCCAGAGCGTCTTTGTTATTTTTAAATTCCTCGATCTGCTCTTTTGAAAAGCCGCTCCAGGCGTTGTTAAACTGTAAATTTATCTCCTGCTCGACGATCGCTTTTGGAAGCGCGAAGTTAAATTTCTCGGCGAGCGCGTCGGCAAATTTAGGCTTTAGATCCTCATTTATAAGCTTTTGAAGCTTATCGTTTTTGATGCGCTCTTTGATGCGCGCTTCAAATTTCTCCTTGCTCGGCTCTTTCTCGCCCGGAAGCGCTTGCTTTAGCTCCTCCTCGCCGAGCTCTTTGGCAGGTTTTTTAGCCTGAATTTCATGAAGTTTGACTTTAAAAATCGCGTCCTTGCCGGCTAAGTTTTTCGCGCCGTAATCTTGCGGAAATTTAACCGCTACGTTGCGTTCCTCGCCCACTCTAAGTCCGATCATACCGTCTTCAAAGCCCGGGATGAATTGATTTGATCCGATCTGAAGGACGTAATCCTGCGCCTTGCCGCCGTCGAATGGCTTGCCGTCCACGAAGCCTTCGAAGTCGAATTTTGCAAAATCGTCTTTGGCTAGAATTTTTTTGTTAGTTTTAGAAAGCGGAGCGATCATCTGCAAAAATTCCGCCACTTTCTCGTCGATCTCTTTTTGAGTAACGCGCGGGCTGCTAAACTTAGGAATCAGCTCTTCGTACCCCTCGACGCTAACCTCGGGCCTGAAAGAAATTTCGATCTCAACGTCGATGTCGCCTTCTTTTTCGTCAAATTTAGAAAAGACCGGCTCGGATAAAATTTCTTCCTGCTTTTTCTTTAAAATTTTAAGAGACTGATCGATCATATCTTTAAGAAGCTCCTGCTTTGCGTCGCCCTCAAGCTGTTTGCCGTATCGCTTCAAAACCACCGCGGTAGGCACTTTGCCCTGTCTAAATCCGTCGATTTTTAGCTGCTTGGAGGCCTTTTTGGCTAGCTCTTCTACTTTGGCTGCGATCTGCTTTGCTTCGATCTTACTCGCAGCGACCGCATTAGCGGCGTCTTTCATTTTTGCTTTTACTTCCATAAAATTCCTTTAGAAAATTTAAAAATAGCTTGTAATATATCAAAAAATTTCTTATTTAAAGTATAAATTTCTAAAATTCGCCGAGCCTAAGCGGCTCGCAGCTTTTAAATTTTAAAATTTTTAAGAGCCCGCCTTGAAATTTAAAGCGGGCTGAGGCTAAAATTTTACCGATACGTTAAACATGAATTGCCGCGCGTAGCCCATCTGAATAGGTATCACGCTCGTAGTCGTGCCGGTTGAGGATGAAGTGTAGTATTTTTTGTCGGTCAAATTTTTGACGTTGAACGAAAAATTCGTATCATAGCCCAAAATTTTAGTATCGTAGCTCACGAAGGCGTCATAAACTACGGCATGAGGCAGCTTAAACGCCGTTCCTGCGGGCACGCTCGGTAGGTTCGTGCGCATATAGTAGGTGTACCACGAGCCGAAATATCGCGCGCCGCCGCCCAGCCTAAGCCCCTTTGCGCCTAGATGCGCAAAATCGTAGTTGGCAAATAGGCTTGCTTGGTGCTTCGGCGTCGCTTCCAGCGGTTTGCCGATTAGCACCGCAAAAGCGCCGTCGTCCTCACGCACTCTCGTTTTGGTATATGCGTAGCTTGCCGACATGCTAAGTCCCTGCGTCACGCGCCCGTTTATATCGAGTTCAAATCCTCGCGAGCGAGCCTTGCCGACCGTCTCACTTATATTATTTACCGTTCGCAGGATGTTTCTTTTATCGATATTAAACACCGCCGCACCCGCAGTGACGCGATCGTTTTGAAATTTAGTGCCGAGCTCCACGGATTTGCCTTCCTCCGGCTTTAGATCGCCGCCTATCGCCTCGCCTATGGACATCTGCGGCGTAAAGCTTTGCGCGTAGTTAGTATATACCGACCAATGCGGGCTTAACAGGTACAAAAGCCCGCCCTGATAGGTCGTAGCGGCCTTTTTTTGATCGGTGTTGTTCGGTCCTTGCCAGCTTTGTTTGGCTACTTGATCGTAAAATTCCCTACGCACGCCCAAAGAAAGTATCAGCTCGTCGGTTAAATTTATATTATCTTGCGTGTAAAGCCCGATCGTTCTTAGCTTTTGATATTGTATTTTTGGTTCTCTATCGTTCGTTAAGACGGCGCCCGAAGCGGCCTGCCCGGTAAGCATATTGATGCGCCCTGCGGTGCCTTTTAGCGCGCCTGGGCGGTATCTGTAGTAGTTTTTGTAATCCGTGCCGAAAAGAACGTCGTGCTTAAGCGGGCCCATTTCAAATTTGCCGTTTAGCGTGACGCTTGCTGCGTGCGTGCGGTGTATGAAATTATCGTAGTAGTTATACGATCGCGTCGTGCCGGTAAGGCCTTGGGGCGTGAATGGATTGTTCGGACGGACGTAGCCGTATTCGTGCTTGCTGCGCGAGAAAGCATAGGCGCCTTTTAATATCCAATCCTCGTTAAATTCCTTCTCAAAGCCGAAATCAACCGTATCGAGCTTGCTTTGTAGTTTATTTACCGGCTCGTCGAAGCGGACTTTGCCGCTGCCGTAAATTTTACCCGTACTCGGCACCAAAAACGCGCCGCGATCCACCGGATCGGTAGAGCGGCTATGGGTGTAGCCTAAGCTTATCGAATAATCATCTCCTTGATACGCAAGCGACGGCGCAAAGAGCGTGTTTTTTATACCGCCGAAATTTCGCCAATAATCCTTCGCGTAGTAATCGAATATAAATCTATACGCAAAGCCGCTATCTGCAATCGGTCCCGTAGTATCAAATCCCGCGTCCCAATAGTTGCGGTTGCCCAGCCCGCCCCAAAGCTCATTCATAAACTCATACTGCGGCTTTTTAGTTACCATGTTTATGACGCCACCCGGTTGCTGCGCGCCGTAGAGCATGCTCGCGGGTCCTTTTAGAACCTCGACGCTTTGAATGGTTTTATTGTAGTTGTGCATCACGGCGCCCGGCACGCCGTTGCGCATAATCGAGCCGTCGCGACCCTCGCCGAAGCCACGCTTGATGATCGCATCAAAAATATTTCCCGTCGTATTTGCGTAGCTTATGCCGCTTACGTTTTGTAACGATTCGGCTAAGGTGTCTGGCTTTTTGTCCTTTAGATGCTACTGCGTTACGACATTTACGGTCTGCGGAATTTCTAAAATTCTCTTAGTCGTCTTGCCGATCTCGCTGCGTACGGCGCGGTAGCCGTCGTCGTTATTCGCCCATTCTACGACCTCGATATCGCCTAGGTTTTCGCCCGAGGCGGAGTTTGCTGCGGCGTTTTGTTCGGCGCAAGCAAAGGAAAAAAGCGCCAAAGCCGCGCCAAAACTCATCTTAAATTTCATTACCGAACTCCTTGTAAATAAAGCTTATCGAAACGGCGGATTTTAAACAAAAATTTCTTAAATTTAAATATATTATCATTAACATAATGAGATTGATAAAATTTCGCGCGGAATTTTAAAATTTATCAGCGTTATAAAAGGCGTTTTTGAGTAATATCGCGCATCGATCTTTAAGGAATTGCTAAAAATGGACGAAAAAAGCCGAGCGAAATTTGAAAACTGCGTGTCGCAGATGCTTGAAATTTTAGGCGAGGATCCGAAGCGCGACGGACTCGTAAAGACGCCCGAGCGCGTGGCTAAAGCCTATGAGTTTCTAACTAGCGGCTACGAGCTGGACCCAAAAGAAATTTTAAACGACGCGCTGTTTGAGAGCAGCAACAACGAGATGGTTTTGATAAAAGATATAGAATTTTATAGCCTCTGCGAGCACCATCTGCTGCCTATCATCGGGCGCGCGCACGTCGCGTACATACCGAATAAAAAGGTCGTGGGACTTAGTAAAATTCCGCGTATGGTAAATATTTTCGCGCGCAGGCTGCAGATCCAAGAACAGCTTACCGAGCAGATCGCAAGCGCAATCCAAGAGGTGATCCATCCGCTCGGCGTGGGCGTGGTACTGCAGGCGCGGCACATGTGCATGGAGATGCGCGGCGTGCAAAAGATCAACTCGACCACGACTACGTCGGCACTGCGAGGGCTTTTTATCAGCCGAAACGACACGCGCAAGGAATTTTTCGATCTAATAAATTCTCCGAAAACTTTCGGTTTTTAAAACGGCAAGCGTTAAAGAAAAATTTAGCAATTATGTTATATTATCGTGCGAAATTGATAAAAGAGCGAAATTGTCTGATTAAATTTCAGACAAATTTTAGAAAGGAATTTTATGCAGCGCGTTTATTTAGATAATAACGCCACTACGATGGTCGATCCCGAAGTTTTCGAGGAGATGAAGCCATTTTTTTGCGATAAATATGGCAACCCAAACTCCCTTCACAGCTTCGGCAGCGAGACTCACCCTGCGCTAAGAGCCGCGATGGATAGGCTCTATGCGGGACTCGGCGCTGCGGATGCGGACGATATCGTCATCACGAGCTGTGCGACCGAGAGCAATAACTGGGTTTTAAAAGGAATCTACTACGATAAAATTCTAACCGGCGAGAAGGATAATATCGTCATAAGCTCCGTCGAGCACCCCGCAATCAGCGCGACCTGTGCTTTTTTAGAAAAAATTTGCGGCGTAAAGATCACCCGCCTCGGCGTCGATAAAAACGGGCAGATCGATCTTGACGAGCTTGCCGAAAAAATTAACGACAAAACTGCGCTCGTTAGCGTGATGTGGGCAAATAACGAAACCGGCACGATCTTCCCTGTCAAAAAAATTGCACAAATCGCGCATGAGCGCGGCGCGCTGTATCACGCCGACGCAGTGCAGGCCGTAGGTAAGATAAAGGTGAACGTGCGCGATGCGGACGTGGATTTTTTAAGCCTTTCCGGGCATAAATTTCACGCTCCAAAGGGGGTCGGCGCACTCTACATAAAAGATAGTAAGCCGCTTACGAGCCTACTTCACGGCGGCGAGCAGATGGGCGGGCGCCGCAGCGGCACGCTAAACGTCGCGGGCATCGTGGGGCTCGGTAAGGCTTTAGAACTAGCGAATAAATTTATGGATTTTGAGCGTACTCAGGTAAGCAGACTTCGCGATAAGCTGGAGGATGCGCTTTTGCAAATTTCAAACGTCAGCGTCGTGGGTGATCGCAGCATTCGCGTGCCAAACACCATCCTCGCCTCGATCCAAGGCGTCGAAGGAGAGGCGATGCTGTGGGATCTAAATAAAGCTGGTATCGCCGCTTCCACGGGCTCTGCGTGTGCGAGCGAGGCGCTTGAGAATAACCCAATAATGGAAGCGATCGGCGCAGATAAGGAGCTGGCGCATACGGCGCTAAGACTTTCGCTGTCGCGCTTTACTACGGAAGCGGAGATCGATTATGCGATCGAGCATATAAGTAAAGCTATCGCCCGTCTGCGCGGGATTTCAAGCACATTTGCTTACGCACCGCAAGGTTATGAGAAAAATAAAGGATAAAAAATGGCAAAAAATAGTTTGATAAACGGCTCGATCTGGGAGCAGTACTCGCAAAAAGTACAGGAGCGTATGAATAATCCTCGCTATATGGGCGAGATCACCGAGGAGGAGGCGAAGGCTAGAGGCGGCAAGCTCGTGGTCGCGGACTTCGGCGCCGAGAGTTGCGGCGATGCGGTGCGGCTATATTGGCTGATTGATCCTAAAACCGATAGAATTTTAGACGCTAAATTTAAAAGCTTCGGCTGCGGCACGGCGATTGCGAGTTCGGACACGATGGCTGAGCTTTGTATCGGCAAGACCGTCGATCAAGCGGTAAAGATTACAAATTTAGACGTAGAGCACGCGATGCGCGATACCCCAGATGAGCCCGCCGTGCCACCGCAAAAGATGCACTGCTCGGTAATGGCATACGATGTCATCAAGCAGGCTGCGGCGAATTATAAGGGCGTCGATCCTGCGCATTTCGAGGACGAGATCATCGTGTGTGACTGCGCGCGCGTGAGCCTCGGCACGATCAAAGAGGTGATCCGATTAAACGATCTTCATACGGTCGAAGAGATCACGCAATACACGAAGGCGGGCGCGTTTTGCAAATCCTGTGTACGCCCGGGCGGACACGAGGAGAAGGACTACTATCTGGTCGATATTTTAAAGCAAACCAGAGAGGAGATGGAGCGAGAGAGGCTTCAAGCTCAAGCCGACGCGAGTGCCGCTAATAACGTGAAAGCGGGAGCCGAGATGAGCTTTGAGCAGCTAAATTTGATCGGTAAATTTAAAGCTGTCGAAGGGGTGCTTGACGAGGATATCCGCCCGATGCTTCAGATGGACGGCGGCAATCTCGACGTCATCGACATCAGGCCTGCAGACGACGGCAAAACGGACATCTATATCCGCTACCTGGGTGCTTGCAGTGGCTGCGCCAGTGGTGCGAGCGGTACATTATACGCGATCGAAAATGTTTTGCAAGAAAACCTTAGTCCAAACATCCGCGTAATGCCGATCTAGGACTATTACTGCTACGTTTGCATCTTAGCTTAGTCTTACGAAATTTTAAGAGCTTGAGCTTCTGCGCAACAGCGGAGCTAAATTTCGCCCCTTAGCTAAATTCGCAATTAGACGCTAAATCTGCGTAGAATTTCGCCGTTTGCTTTTAAGAATATCGTAAATTTTGCTAAGGTTTTCTAGCGTGAAATTCATCCGTAAATTTTGTCTATAAAATTTAATTAAAAGAGCTTTTTATTTCGCTCGTGTAAGTTTTTTATGAGATTTCGTTTGTAAATTGGACATAGAATTTCTCCGCGAATTTCATCTTTTCATAAATTTCGATGAAAATGCGCCATAAATCGCAGAATTTTAGCTGGCTATAATTTCTTTTTATTATAATTGCGCCTTATTTCAACTAAAAGGGGAGCAAATGAAAGTATTTGTTTTGGCGGCTCTGCTACTTGGTTTTCTATCTGCAAATTCTTTGGATCAGATCAAAAAAGATAGGCTCGTTCGCATAGGTGTATATAACGATCAGCCGCCGTTTAGTGCGCTCGTAGACGGCAAATATAGGGGATTTGAGATTGCTCTTGGCGAAAAGCTCGGTAAGGAGATTTTCGGCGATAATCCTGGCAAGGTAAAATTTATTCCGATCACGGCTTCAAGACGCATTAGCGCTTTACAGCGCAATGAAGCGGATATGGTGATTGCGACCTTTACTCCTACGCCCACGCGAGCGAAAAAAGTAGATTTTTCGGAGCCTTATTTTAAGGTGCAGGTAGGTGTGCTAGCCAAAAAAGACGAAAATGTCACGAGCTTCGATCAACTCCGCAAAAAGAGGATTTTCGTCATCAAACACTCTCCTATTCACAATTTCTTACGCAAAGCGGGCTTTAGAAAGAATTTAAACTTTTGCGCCAGCTCGGCTAAATGCTACCGCGCTTTCAAAAGGGCGAAAAATGCCGTGCATGTCGATGATAATCTAATCCTGCACGCATACGCGATCATCGATAATAAAGCGCAGGTTGCTTTGGATGGTCTAGGCAAACAAACTTACAATGCAATCGCCGTACAGAAGGGTAATAATGCGCTGCTAGAGCTAATCAATACATCTTTAGCGGGACTAAAAAAAGACGGATTTTTGGATAAGACCTTTGATGATACGCTCGGGATTTTCTATCACGGCACGATCGATAAGAAGGAATTCTTGGTTGAATAAAATTTCGTGCAGAATTTAATTCGTGCGTTTGACTTCCGCGTAAAATTCGATTCATTGTAATGATGGAGCGAGAAAAATACGTTGCGGGCTTAATTTGCTTTTAGAATTCGGTCTTGATTTTACTTGCCTCTCCTAAAACGCAAATTTTATCAAAATTGGTGAGGCTATTTAAAACGCGCGCACCACTAGCGCGAAATTCCATTTTCGGAAGTAAAATTTTTAAGCGATTCGTCTGCATTTAAAATTTACGCAACTTTTATAGAGTCCGTTTCAATTTTACATCCCACAAAACCCGCGCTAGCTTGTAAATTTCTATTTTTTCAGCTCTAAATACCTGCTTTTCCGCTACAACTTTATGATTTAAATTTTAAAAATTCCTCTAAAAGGAGTTAAACTCCCAAGCGCTATTGCCGCCTCGGTATGGAGAATTTAAAATTTACGCCCTACATCAAAGGCAAATTTTATGCAAAGTAAGCGCCAAATGAGCAGGCGAAGCAAATAATTTCAAATTTAGCCTACCTGTCTTATCGGCGCCGCGAAGCTGCATATTACAAAGACCTGGCAAATGCAAAAAGCAATCGTAAAATTTTACCCCAAGAGCCAATCTCGATTTATTTCACCAGCTCGTAATTATACTCTTTCGTGCCGTCGAGTAGATTTGTGACGT
>CAUSBF010000018.1:0-14947 GCA_963529595.1 uncultured Campylobacter sp. | reverse complement strand
GCAGTTTGAGCCTAAATTCGTGCCGCGACTTACTTCGTCGCTAAAGCTAGAATTTTTGACTAGGTCTGCGCCGAAATCCTTGCGAAAATTTGCCGCGCGATCCGCACCCGCGTCTAAATTTAATCCGTCTGCTTCGTTTTGCGTCGCGGGTTCTTCGTCAAAGAGATAAAACGGATGGTGCATGATTTTTAGTCGCAGCCCGGCAAACTCCGTGCAGAAGGGCTCATCGTACAGGTTAAACTCATTTTTTAGCTCCGCAAGCGCTTCGTCGTTGTTTCCTAAAACCGCAAAGTAGGGCTTGCCGCTTTGTCGCAAAAGCCGCAGCGTCTCGCTCGCGACGATGCCCTCTGCGTGCACGAGCAGATCCGCTCCGCGCGCGAGCAGCCACTCTATGGCGCTCGCAGCGACCTTTGTTTCGCGATGAGAGTCCGAAATGGCGCCTATTATCAATCGATCTCTTCTTTAAGCTTGCACTGCGGGCACTCGGCGAAATTGCCTTTTTTCAGCTCTTTGCGGAGCATGTATGAGTTGCCGCACTGCGGGCACGCGCGCGAAATCGGCGCGTAGTTGCTCACAAAGCCGCATTTTGGGTAGTTCGTGCAGCCGTAGAATTTGCCGCGTCTGGAGAAGCGCTCGACGATCTCGCCCGTGCCGCAGCTCGGGCACTTAACGCCGGTGGAGACGAGCGGCTTTTTCTCCTTTGCCGCGCCTTCGATTTTACGCGAGTATTTGCACTTCGGATAGCCCTCGCAAGCGATAAACTCGCCGTATCTGCCCTGGCGCTTGATCAAATTTTTACCGCATTGCGGGCATTTTTCATCTAGCACTTCGGGCGCCGCCTTCTCCTCGCTCGCCCCCTTGGCGCTCGCGTCCGCGTTGCGCGAGTATTTGCATTTCGGATAGTTCGAGCAAGCGATGAACTCGCCGAATCTGCCCTGGCGCTTAAGTAGCTCGCCGCCGCAGTTCGGGCATGCTTCGCCGATCTTTTCGGCTAGCTTTTGGCTTGCGATCGAGGTTTTGCCTTTGGCGATCTCGTCCATAAAAGGGTAGTAAAAATCTGCCAAAATTTGCTGCCAGTCCGCTTTGTTTTCAGCGATGTCGTCGAGTTTTTCCTCCATTTTGGAGGTAAACTCGCTATCGACGATATTTTTAAAATTTTGCTCCAGCATCTCGGTGATCTTAAAGGCGATCTCGCTCGGCACCAGGTGCTTTTGCTCGATATTTACGTAGTTGCGCGCAGTAAGCAGCGAGATGGTAGGCGCATAGGTCGAGGGCCTGCCGATGCCGAGGCTTTCGAGCTTTTTGATGAGGCTTGCTTCCGAATAGCGCGCCGGCGGCTCGGTGAAATGCTGCTGCGAGCTTAGGCTTTGCAGGCTCATCGCGTCGCCCGCGCTAAGGCTCGGTAAAATTTTATCCTTATCCAGATCGCCGTAAGCCTTGTAAAAACCGTCAAATTCCACCTTGCGCCCGCTGATCTTAAACGCGCCCGCTTCGCCGCGTACGATGATCGTTTGGATCTGCGAGACGCTAGGGCTCATCTGCGAGGCTACGAAGCGGTTATAGATGAGCGCGTAAAGGCGGTATTCGTCGCGAGGCAGGATTTTTTGCGCAAGCTCTGGAGTAAATTTCAGATCGGTAGGTCTTATCGCTTCGTGCGCTTCCTGCGCGCCTTTACTTTTGGTGGCGTATAAATTTGGGCTTTTGGGCAGATATTTTTCGCCGAAGCGCTCGCCGATTAGCTCGCGAGCCGCCGTGATCGCTTCTTTGGCGATATTTAGCGAGTCGGTTCGCATGTAGGTGATCGCGCCGCCGTTTTTGGTATTGACGCCTTCGTAAAGGCTCTGCGCGAGGCTCATCGTCTTGCGCGGATTAAAGCCCAGAGCCGTGCTCGCCGCCTGCTGTAGCGTCGAGGTCATAAACGGCGGGTAGGGGTTTGTTTTGCGCGATTTACTCTCGATACTCTCTACGCTAAATCTGTCTTTTTGCAGCGCCAGGGTGATCTCGCTAGCTTGCGCCGCGTTTTTAACCGAGAGCTTTTCCATTTTTTCGCCGTGAAATTCTACGAGCTCGGCTTCTAAGTCCTTTTTAAAAACCGCGTCGATGCTGTGAAATTCTACCGGTTTAAAATTTAAAATTTCGCGCTCGCGATCGACGACGATCTTAAGCGCGGCGCTTTGGACGCGACCCGCGCTTAAGCCGCGCTGGATCTTTAAATTTAAAAGCGGACTTAGCTTGTAGCCCACGATGCGATCGAGCAGGCGGCGCGCTTGTTGCGCGTTTACGCTTGCGATATTGAGCTTGCGCGGCGAGCTTAGCGCGTTTGAGATCGCGCTTTTGGTGATCTCGTGAAATACGATGCGCGGCAGCTCCTGCGCCTGCTTGCCGATCGAAGCGGCGATATGATAGGCGATCGCCTCGCCCTCGCGGTCCTCGTCCGTCGCGAGGTAAATTTGATCCGCCTTTTTAGCGAGCGTCTTTATCTGCTTTACGATCTGATCGTGATCGGCGCTGATTTCATATTCGGGCTCGAAGCTTTTATCTTTGATTTTGATGCCGAAGCGTTTTTTAGGAAGGTCGCGGATATGGCCTTTAGACGCGATTACGTCGTAATCGGCGCCTAAGAAATTTTTGATAGTTTTGGCTTTTGCGGGGGATTCTACGATGATTAAATTTTTCATTGTTTAATCCTTTAGAATTCTAGGCAGCGTGATGCCCTTTTGGCTTTGGTATTTGCCCTTTTTATCGCAGTAGCTCACCTCGCACGGCTCGTCTCCTTGCAGAAACAAAACCTGCGCGATGCCTTCGTTCGCGTAAATTTTTGCAGGCAGCGGCGTGGTGTTGGAGATTTCAATCGTAATGTGCCCCTCAAAGCCCGGCTCAAAGGGCGTTACGTTTACGATGATGCCGCAGCGCGCGTAGGTGCTTTTACCCAGGCAGATCGCAAGCACGTCGCGCGGCATTTTGAAGTATTCGATGGTGCGCGCTAGCGCGAAGGAATTTGGCGGCACGATGCAGACGTCGCCCTCAAAATCCACGACGTTTTTTGCGTCGAAATTTTTAGGATCGACGACAGTTCCGCCGACGTTTGTAAAAATTTTAAACTCTCTTGCGACCCTTATATCGTATCCGTAGCTGGAAAGTCCGTAGCTAACGACGCCGCGACCGATATTTTCCTCGCAAAAGGGCGCTATCATATCGTGCTGCTGCGACATCTGTCTGATCCATTTATCGCTTTTCAGTCCCATAAAATTTCCTTAAAATAATCAAAATTTTTCGCGCATTATAGCAGCAAAATAAAATATAATAAAAATTTTATGCTAGAATTTTGCTTAAATTATAAAAATTTTATCACTTTTTAAGGAGCAACTATGGGGCTACTCAAGAAATTTGCGTTTATTACGTTTTTTATCGCGTCATCTTTGGCTGCTGCGAAGCCAAATATTTATATTTTAGCTACAGGCGGCACGATCGCAGGAAGCAGCGCAAGCGCTACGGAGGGCAACTATACCGCAGGTTCAAAGGGCGTAGAAGATATCTTAGCGGCAGTACCGCAGCTGGGGGATTTAGCTACGATTAAAAGCGAGCAAATTTCAAATATCGGCTCGCAGGAGATGAACGATGAAATTTGGCTCAAGCTCGCAAACCGCGTAAGCGAGCTGCTTACTAAAAACGACGTAGACGGCGTCGTCATCGTGCATGGAACCGATACGATGGAGGAGACGGCGTATTTTTTAAGCCTGGTAGTAAAATCTAAAAAACCGATCGTGCTGGTGGGCGCGATGCGAAACGCTGATTCGATGAGTGCTGATGGACCGCTTAATCTATACAACGCCGTTGCCGTCGCGGCAGATAAAAACGCTCGCGAAAAGGGCGCTCTTGTAGTAATGAACGACGAGATCCACGCCGCGCGCGAGGTTACGAAAACAAATACTACTAACGTTGCGGCTTTTGCCTCGCCGAATTCCGGCAAAATTGGCACCGTAAATTATGGCGTCATAAATTTCTATATGGCGCCGCTTCGCAAACACACCGTTGCAAGCGAATTTAATATCAAGGATATTAAGGCCTTGCCGCGCGTCGATATCATCTATGCGCATCCGCAGGACGTGGGCGATTTTGTAGAGACTGCCGTGCAAAAGGGCGCTAAGGGCATCGTAGTCGCCGGTATGGGAAACGGAAATTTATATCCGGATTTGCAGGCTGCGCTCGCAAAGGCTAGCGAAGCGGGCGTGATCGTCGTGCGCTCAAGCCGCACCGGCACCGGCAGCACTAGCGTGGGCGCCGAAGTGGACGACGCAAAGCTCGGCTTTTTAACCGCAGACAATCTAAATCCACAAAAGGCGCGCGTACTGCTGATGCTGGCCCTTAGCAAAACGAGCGATAAAGCGAAAATTCAGAGCTTTTTTGCGACACATTAACGCATAGGGCTTCGCGCGGATAGAATTTCGGCGCAAGGCTTTAAAATAATATTTCAGCATAAAATTTTAAAGAAAAGCAAGGCGCGGGATTTTAATATGAGCCTGGAGGCGAGATTTTAAAGCAAAGCGCGGAATTTTCGCGCTCTGAGCTTGGGCGTAGAATTTCGGTCGTAAAATTAAGCGTTAAATTTTTAAAGGATTTAAAATCATCCTGCGCCCTTACGGCAAAATTTCGTGTTTCGCTTGCGAAGTTTGAGCTTAAAATGAACGAGGCAAATTGCAGCCTATAAATCCTTAAAATCAGTCCGCAAATTTTGTCGTAAATTTCGCTTTGCACTTCTTAAAAGCCCTGCGAAAATCCATTTAAAGAAACAATTATAAAAATTTGGCTAAAATTTCGCAAATTTTTTCAGGAGAAATTTATGACAAAAGCAGAAATCAAAGAGTTAATGGATTTTTTCGGCGAAAAGCAGGGCATTAACGAGCTAAAAATTAAAGATAAAGATTTTGAAATCGAGATAAAAAAATATGGCCCATGCGGTGGGAGCACGTCTCAGCTTGCCGCACCCGCACCTGCCCCGCAACTTGCTGCGCCTTCGGTAAACGTGCTCGTGGGCGACAAACCCGCCACAAAAGGATCGATGGATACGATTGACAGCCCGATGGTAGGTACTTTTTATAAAGCGCCAAGTCCTGGTGCGGCAGAGTTCGTGAGCGTAGGTCAGGTCGTGCATAAGGGCGATACGATCGGTATAATCGAAGCGATGAAGATTATGAACGAGATTGAGGCGGAATTCGACTGCCGCATCAAAAAAGCTCTCGTCGAGGACGGACAGCCGGTCGAATACGCTATGGCGCTGTTTGAGGTCGAGAAACTATGAGGGAGCTTAAGAAAATTCTAATCGCAAATCGCGGCGAGATAGCGCTTAGAGCGCTTCGCACGATCCAAGAGATGGGCAAGCAGGCTATCGTCGTGCACTCCACCGCCGATCAGGACGCGCTTTACGTGAAATACGCCGACGCGTCGGTCTGTATAGGCGGACCGCGCAGTAGCGATAGTTACTTAAATATCCCCGCGATCATCACAGCCTGCGAGCTAACCGAAGCTGACGCGATATTTCCGGGATACGGCTTTTTGAGCGAAAGTCAAAATTTCGTAGAAATTTGCGCTAAGCACGGCATTAAATTTATCGGCCCGAGCGTCGAGGCAATGACTTTAATGAGCGATAAGAGCAAGGCTAAGCAAGTGATGATGCGCGCGGGCATTCCTGTAGTGCCTGGCAGCGACGGCGCGATCGCAAGCGTCGAAGAGGCACGCAAGCTAGCCGCCGAAATCGGCTATCCGGTCATCATTAAAGCCGCAGCCGGTGGCGGTGGGCGCGGAATGCGCGTGGTCGAGCGCGAAGAGGATATCGAAAAGCTATTTTGGTCGGCAGAGAGCGAAGCGATGAGCGCGTTCGGCGACGGCACGATGTATATGGAAAAATATATCACAAACCCGCGCCACATCGAGGTTCAAGTATTAGGCGACGAGCACGGACACGTCGTTCATATCGGCGAGCGCGACTGCTCGATGCAGCGCCGCCATCAAAAGCTAATCGAAGAAAGCCCCGCCGTGATCTTGGATGAGCCGACGCGAAAGAGCCTGCACGAAACGGCGGTTCGCGCCGCTAAAGCGATCGGATACGCAAGCGCGGGAACGTTTGAGTTTTTATATGATAGCAAGGATAAGAAATTCTATTTCATCGAGATGAATACTCGCTTGCAGGTCGAACACACCGTAAGCGAGATGCGAAGCGGGCTCGATCTGATTGAGTGGATGATCCGCATCGCGCAGGGCGAGAAGCTGCTGCCTCAAAGCGAGATAAAATTTAGCGGACACGCGCTTGAGTGTCGCATCACCGCCGAGGACTCCAAAAGCTTTATGCCAAACCCGGGCAAAATCACAAAATACGTCGCTCCAGGCGGCAGAAACGTCCGTATGGACAGCCACGTCTATGAGGGTTACTCGGTGCCGCCTTACTACGACAGCATGATCGGCAAGCTCATCGTTTACGACAAGGACCGCGCGCGTGCGATTGCGAAGATGAAAGTCGCGCTAGACGAGCTCATCATCGGTGGCATAAAATCGACGCGCGATTTTCATCTTAGGATGATGAACAACCCCGATTTCGTGGATAATAACTACGACACAAATTACCTAGCCAAGCACTGAATTTAAAATTCCAAGGGATGATACTCTTGGAATTTTAAAATTTATTTGAAATTCTGCATTCAAGATTCCGTTTGAAATTTTATATTTAAAAATCTACTTGAAATTTTGTTTTAAAATTTCGTCGCGCTACGCTTCAAATTTTGCTATTAAATTTACCGCTAAATCTAGGTGGTGAGGCGCGATATGCGCTGTTGTCGCGCGTGTTTTACGGCGATATTGACGGCGGGCTTGGTTAAATTTTACATTATGCGGCGGCTAAAATTTAGAATTTATGTCTTGCTACCGCAAATATTTGCTTTCATCCACACCGATCTAGTTAAAATTTAATGCCATGCATGCGCTCTATCATCTATTTCGGCAATCGGTTGCCGAAATACGCGAGTAAGCGGTATAAAATTTACCGCACGAGCTGCCCGCGTCCGTTCGGCGCAAATTTTATCGCGCTTGCCGTTGCGAGCGCGAAGTAGTATCGAGCTGCAAATTTTAAACTATCGCGCCGTACGTGCTTGAGAAATAGTGCTCTGCTTCGCGGGCAAAGTGCGCGAGATTTTTAAATTATAAAATTTCAACCCCCAAATTCCTCGTAAAATTTATTTAGATAATCGGCGTAGTAAAAGTTTTGATTTCTAGCGTCAAATTTGCCCGCCAGCTCCAAAGCCGTCTGGTAGTCGCTCTCATCGCCGAACGCGCTAACTGCGATGAAAAATCGCAGGTCGTTCAGATCGTCGTTGCTATCGAGTATGGCGTGCGAGTGTTTGCGAGCTAAGCTCAACGCCGTCTCGCGCTCATCCAGCCTAACGGCGATCTCGATTAGCGGCGCGATCTGATTTATGACGCGAGGATTTGACTCGATCGTCGCCGCGGCCTTTGGCAGCAGGGTTTTTGCCTCCTCTATCTTGCCCGTCTTTATCATGCTAAAAAGTATCGGCGCATAGGTTATGTGCGGCACCTCGGAGCAGGTTAGTTCGCCCGAGAGTATCGGCGCGGCTAGCTCAAGCGCCGCTGCGTGCTCGCCGACAAAGCACAGATACGCGATTTCATCGCTTGCCTCGCACGCCTCGCAGTCGTTCATATCGTCTTTGGCTAGCTTTTTCCACAGTTCGTAGTTTGCCTTCGCCTCTCTGGCATCGCCCATGTCGATGTTTTGATTCATTAAGGCCTTGTAGTATGAGGACAGCGAGAGTTCCAAGCGCTCGTAGTAAAACAGCATCGCTTCGTTTACCTCGTCTATGAGCTCTTTTTCTATCATGGAGCTTTTGGCGACGCCCGAGACGATCCATTTAAATTTCCACAAGCAGTCCACGAAGTCGTCGAAATTTGGGTATTCGCTTTCTTTTAAATTTTGCGCGATGTAGTCCGTGAGCCATAAGAGCGCTCTGGTTCTTAAAAACGCGCCGAATTTTTCAAAATCGTCGTTTAGCACAAAGTCGCAAATTTGCGCGGCAAATTCGAGATTTTCTGTTTCTACGGCGTCTTTTATTGCGTCAAACAGATACTCCTCCTTATCCGCCAGCCTATCAAATTGCCTTAGCTTTTCATAAAGCCCCTCTAGCGAGACCTGCTTCATCTACGCTCCTCGTTAATTTTGCGATAATTATATCCGTTTAGTCTGAAGCTAAGCAGCTTATCGCGATTTTAAAGCCCAAAAGGCAAAATTTAAAATTTATAGCGTTATCTTAAAGCGGCTCTGCTCGCGCCGTTTTAGCGCCCTATTTGCCGCTGCGATAGGCAAATTTCAGCTTCGTTATATAAATTTGATATTAAAATGCCGTACTCATAAATTTTTAAAAAAAAGGGGAATTTATGGAGATAAACACACGGCGTCTTAAAAGCGAGTTTGAGCAAATAAGCCGCTTTGGGGCTTTGGCGGGCGGCGGGCTTACGCGGCTTGCATTTTCGCGCGAGGACAAAGCGGCGCGCGACTTCCTCATATCGCTACTTCAAAAAGAAAATTTCAAGATCAGAATCGACGATGCAGGCAATATTTTCGCTAAATTTGGAGGCGTTCAAAATCCCGATCTGCCGTCCGTAAGTGCTGGCTCGCATATCGATAGCGTGCCGCAGGGCGGCTTTTACGACGGCACATTAGGCGTCATGGCCGCTTTGGAGGCGATCCGCACGGTGCGAGATAGCGGAGAAAAGCTTACGCGACCGCTGGAGCTCATCGTCTTTGTTTGCGAGGAATCAAGCCGCTTTAAAATGGCGACCGTAGGCAGCAAGATAATTAGCGGCAAGCTCTCGCGGCAGCGGCTGGGCGAGCTAAAGGATAAAGACGGAATTTCGCTGTTTGACGCGATGCAGGGTTTCGGGCTAAATCCCGCAAATTTAAAAAGCTGCATCCTGCCCAAATCCAGCTTTCATAGTTATATCGAGCTTCATATCGAGCAGGGGCCGGTATTGCAGCGACGCGGCATCCCCGTAGGCGTCGTCACAGGTATCGCCGCGCCCGTGCGATATGAGCTGCAGATCGAGGGCAGAGCCGATCACAGCGGCGCTACGCCGATGGATATGCGCTGCGACGCCCTAGCTTGCGCTAGCGAGATCGTTTTAAGCGCGGAGAGGATCGCCAAGGAGGGCAAAACCACGGTCGCGACGACGGGCTATGCAAACGCGCTTCCCGGCGTGCTAAATGTGATCCCCGGCTCCTGCACGCTAGGTCTTGATATACGCGATATAGACGAGGATGCGCTTAGGGCGGCGGACGATAAAATTTGCGCGGCGATAGATGAAATTTGCGCTCGCCGAGGGTGCAAATTTGAACTAAAAAATCTCATCAAGGATTGCCCCGTAAAGCTAAGCGAGGAGATGATAGGTCTGCTTGAGAGCTGTGCCGGCGAGCTTAAAATTCCAAGCCTGAGGCTTCCTAGCGGCGCGGGACACGACGCGATGAATATGACGGAGCTTGCGGATCGCGTGGGGATGCTTTTCGTGCCGTGCAAGGACGGCATCAGCCACAACGTAAATGAAAGCATAAACTGGCACGACGCGTTTGCCGCTACGAAGGTTCTGGCTGCGGCGATGTTAAGCTTAGCTAAAAAATAAAGGAGAGAAGATGGATGCTATCGCACAAAAAGTAGAGGCGCTCAAGAGCGAGATGATCGGGGATCGCAGGTTTTTCCACTCGCATCCCGAGACGGGCTGGTTTACCTTTTTTACGACCGCGGTTATCGCAGATCGTATGCAGCGCTTGGGCTATGAGATAAAGCTCGGTCGCGAGGTGGTAAAGGCAGAAGCGAGGCAGGGCGTAGGCAGCAAGGATGCCTGCGAGAAGGCGAAGCAGCGCGCCGAAGGGCTGCTAAACGCAGATCAGATAAAATTTCTTGATGCGATGGAGGACGGGCTAACGGGTTTAGTTGCCGAAATAGACACGGGGCGCGCGGGCAAGACGGTCGCTTTTAGATTTGATATAGACGGCGTGGACGTGACCGAGAGCACGGACGCGGATCACCGCCCTTTTAAGGAGGGCTTTCGCTCCGACATTAGCGGCATTACGCACGCGTGCGGGCACGACGGGCATATCACGATGGGGCTTGCTTTAGCAAAGCTGATCGCGCAGAGCCTAGACGATTTTAGCGGTAAATTTAGATTTATCTTCCAAACCGCCGAGGAGGGCACCAGAGGCGCCGTAGGCATGGAAGCTGCGGGCGTCACCAAGGGCGTGGATTATCTGCTGGGCGGTCATATCGGCTTTCAGGCTACCACTATGAGAGGCATCATCTGCGGTACCAAAAAGCTGCTTGCGACCACTAAATTTGACATAAGCTTAAAAGGCAAGTCTGCTCACGCCGCGGGTGCGCCGCAAAATGGAGCCAACGCCCTGCTTGCTGCAGCCGAGATGGCGCTTGATATGCACGGCATCACTAGACACGCAGACGGCGTTACGCGTATCAACGTCGGCGTGCTGCGCGCGGGCGAAGGACGCAACGTCATCGCGCCTAACGGCTATCTTGCGTGCGAGACTCGCGGCGAGAGCACGGAGCTGAATGAGTTTATGAAGTCCAAATGCATGGACATAGTGGAGGGCGTTTCTAAAATTTACGGCGTTAGCTACGATGTGCAGGTTACGGGCGGTACCGCAGGCGGCGATAGCGACGAGGCCACCACGCAGCTTTACGAGGATGCGGCGAAGGCGTCGCCGTTTATCGACGATGATAAAATCGTAAGGGAGCTAAATTTCGGCGCATGCGAGGACTTCGCGCATTTTATGCGCTCGGTGCAAGATGCGGGCGGCAAAAGCGGATATCTGATGATTGGCACGACGCTTGCGGCAGGGCATCACAACGCCAAATTCGACTTCAACGAAGACTCGTTGCTTGCGGGAGTGGACGTGTATCTGCGCTGCGCGTATAAGCTAAACGGCAAAGCTTAAGGAAGGCGGTATGAAAAGAGCACTACTTCTAAGCGCTTCCAGTTACAAAGACAGCGGCTATCTGAACCACTGCAAGGGGTGGATCAAGGAATTTTTAGGAAGTCTTTGGGAGGATGAAATTTTATTCATTCCGTTTGCGGGCGTTAGGCGCACAAACGAACAATACGAGCAGAAGGTTGCGGACTGCTTGGAGAATAGCAATATCAGATCGATCCACCGATTTGCCGATATGAAAGCTGCCGTTAAAAATGCCAAATCGATCTGCATCGGCGGCGGCAATACCTTCGTGCTGCTAAATGAGCTTTATAAATTTGATCTTTTAGGCGCGATCAAAGACGCCGTGAATAGCGGTACGCCGTATTTCGGCTGGTCTGCGGGCGCAAACGTCGCGGGCAAGACGATGATGACTACCAATGATATGCCGATCGTCTTCCCGCCCTCGCCGGTAGCTTTGGGGATATTTCCGTATCAGATCAACCCGCACTTCATAAGCGGTAAAATTTCAAACCACAACGGCGAGAGCAGGGAGGAGCGGCTGGAGGAGTTTTTGATCGTCAATCAAAACGATAGCGTCTATGCTATGCCCGAGGGTAGCGCGTTTTTGATAAACGGAAACGAGTGCGAGGTGATGGGGCATGCGGACGTGCTGAAATTCGAGTATAAAAAAGAGATCTCGCGCATCGCCGCGGGAAGTAAATTTAAAATTTAAAAGGAGTTATCGTGCAGACGTTTAGGTTGCTTTTGGCGCTTGCGGGTATCGTCGCAGTCGTCGCTTTACTAATCATGAAGAAGGATACTAAAACCGTGCTTATTGGCGTGGGTTTGGTGCTGTGCGTGCTTTGTCTAAAGCCGCTAGACGGGCTGGGCGCCTTTACCTCGTATATGACCAAGGCGGGTCTTATTAAGGCGATATGCGCCAGCATGGGTTTTGCCTTCGTGATGAAATTTACCGAATGCGATCGCGCGCTCGTAAATTTACTCACTAGACCCCTCGGCAATATCGGATTTTTATTGATCCCCATCGTCGTGGCGCTTACATATTTTATCAATATCGCTATCCCCTCTGCTGCGGGCTGTTCCGCTGCGGTCGGCGCTACGCTGATCCCCGTGATGATGGCTGCGGGCGTTAAACCGGAGATGGCGGGAGCTGCGGTATTTGCGGGAACTTTCGGTAGCGTTTTGAGCCCGGGCTCGGCGCACAATGTATTTGTCGCCGATATGGTAAAGGCGCACAACCCCTCCTATACGGTTCAAGACGTTATCGGAGTGCAGTTTTCTAGCGCGATTACCGCTTTGATCGTAGTTTTGATCGTAATGAGTATAACGGCGATAGTTTGTAAAGACTACACCAAGGGGGTGAATTATCTCGCACAAAAGGAGGGCGGCGCAAATTCCGTTGCGTTAAATTCAGCCGACGGTTCAAATTTAGACGCGCAGCCTCAAAAGATAAACGTCTTATACGCGCTTATGCCGCTAGTACCGCTAGTGATCTTAGTAATCGGCGGCACGAGCCTAAATCAGGTCTCTTTTTTAAAATGGACGAAGATGGGCGTCGCCGAAGCGATGCTGCTGGGCGCTATCCTCACCATCGCCGTTACTCTAACCGATCCTCAAAAAATTACGAAGGAATTTTTCAAAGGAATGGGTAGCGCGTATGCCGAGATCATAGGTATCATCATCGCAGCAGGCGTCTTCGTCGCGGGTCTTAGCGCGTGCGGGGCGATCGATTTCGTAATCGAGTGGCTTAAAAACGAGCAGGGTTACGTAAAATTCGGCGGAACCTTCGTGCCGTTTTTTATGGGCGTCGTAACGGGCTCTGGAGATGCGGCGTCGATGGCGTTTAACACCGCCGTGACCGTGCACGCCGACGCGCTAGGCTTTGAACAAGATAAGCTCGGTATGGCGGTTGCGATAAGCGGCGCGCTAGGCAGGAGCGCATCGCCGATCGCGGGCGCTTGCATCGTTTGCGCGGGACTTGCGATGGTAAATCCTATTCAGATCGCCAAAAGAACGGCTCTAGGGATGTTTATATCCGTCTGCGTCATCGCATTTGTCATTTTATAAAAGGCTCATTTGTGGATATTGTGCAGAGGTTTTTAAACTACACCAAGATCAACACCACCACAAATAGAGTCGCGGGCGCTGCGGGCATAATGCCCTCAAACCCCAAGGAGCTTGAGCTCGCAGGCCTCATAAAAGGCGAGCTAGAAGCTCTAGGCATAAAAAATATCAGCCTGAACGAAAAGTCGATTTTAATCGCTAAAATTCCCTCAAATTTAAACTCGCCCGCTCCGTGCGTAGCGTTTTTTGCCCACCTTGATACCAGCGCCGAGCAGACGAATGATACTAAAGCTCAGATCGTAAGATACGAAGGCGGCGATATCTGCTTGAATAAAGAGCTAGAGATCTATCTTAAAGAGAGCGAAAATGAGGAGCTGCGAGATTACAAAGGAGACGAGATTATCGTAACGGACGGTACCAGCTTGCTAGGCGCCGACGATAAGGCGGCGATTGCTGCGATCGTGAATGCGCTGGAATTTTTCGTCCAAAATCCACAGATCAAACACGGCGAGATAATCGCTTGCTTCGTGCCGGACGAGGAGCAGGGCTTGCGGGGCGCAAAGGCGCTGGATATAAGCGAGATAGGCGCGGACTTCGGCTACTGCCTTGATTGCTGCGGCATCGGCGAGTTTATCTACGAGAATTGGAACGCGGGCGATTGCGTCGTTACCTTCAAAGGCCAGTCCGCTCATCCGATGAACGCCAAGGGCAAGCTCGTAAACTCCTTACTTTTGGCGCATAAGTTTATCTCGCTGCTGCCCGCGGGCGAGGCGCCCGAATACACAGAGGGCAAGGAGGGCTATTTTTGGGTCAAGGAGCTTAGCGGCAATAGCGCAAAGACCGTCCTAAAGATCGACGTGAGGGAATTTGACGAGAAAAGATACGAGCAGCGCATGGAATTTTTGCAAAAAACTGCGGACGGGCTTCGCGAGATCTGGGGCGATCGGATCGAAATTTCGCTAAACGACCGCTATAAAAACGTCTATAACTTTTTGAAAAACGATGATGCGCCCGCGATTCGCTTTGCGAAGCAGGCTTTTAAAAGCCTAAACATCGAGCCCAAGATCAAGCCTATGCGAGGCGGCTACGACGGCGCCGTCATCTCCGCAAAGGGATTGCCGTGCCCGAACCTCTTTACCGGCGGGCATAATTTCCACTCGATCTACGAGTATCTGCCCGTAGGCTCTTTAAAAGCGGCGAGCGAAGTGGTTAAGCAGATCATAACGCTGGCGGCGGCGCGAGCCTAGCTCGGGCGCTTTCTGCTCCGCGCGCAGATTTGATTTTAATTTAGCTCGTTCATTCCGCCACGAAATTTTACCCTGCATAGCGTAATTTTTGGCCCCGTGGCGACGGATGACGCGGCTACGACTGCGACTCGGCTTTTACGCGGTATCATTGTAGCGAGGAGATGGCGGAATTTCTGCTCGCGCTTTACGATGGCGACGCGTGCGTGGGTGCGGCGGATCGAAACAACTTCGAGTTTAGCTTACAAGCTGCGCGATTTGACTACGCGGGAGAACGCTAATTTTTACGCTTTTAGCGCGTCGCGACTAAACGGCGGTTTCTAGACCGCGCATAGTCTTATAAAATTTAAGCTGATTTGATGTGCATTTCGCGCCGAACGTGGCTTTGAAATTTAACGCGTGAGCTATGGATTTAACTTGCGATGCGGGCTCAAGCGCGCAATTTTCGGGCTCGACTTGCAAACTAGACGAAATTTTTGGCACGGTAAAAGTTAAATTTGACCGCAAAGCGCGTTAAAATTTAAAGAAATTCAGGGAGCGAAAATGGGAAAATCCGCCTTGGTGCTGGGCGCTACGGGCGTCGTGGGCAGGGAGCTGATACGCGAGCTTTGCGAGAGCCCGGGTTACGATGAGGTAGAGG
>CAUSBF010000017.1:0-15137 GCA_963529595.1 uncultured Campylobacter sp. | reverse complement strand
CTCAAAGAAAACGCCCACGTTCGCGTGGATATTTTTTACGAAAATTTTAGCCCTACTGCAAAAGCGCTCATAAATATCTTAGGCACAATATTTTTCATTTTGCCTTTCGTGGCGCTCGTGGCGTTCTTTTCGATCGATTATGTAAGCGAGGCTTATACGAGCCATGAGGCCAGCGCCAATCCCGGCGGCATGCAGCATCTTTGGATCATCAAGTCCGCAATCACGCTTAGCTACGCGTTTTTATTTATCTACGCATTTGGATTTTTGATTAAAAATATTAACGCCTTGCTTGATGTTAGGGAAAACAAAGGCTCGGAATTTCTTAGTGGGAATTCTTCGGGTGCACAGAGTGTGTGAGGGCAGAATGAGCTTAAATTTAAAATTCTATAAATTTTACGCTTTTCGCGCTTGGGCGGAATTTTGCCACGGCGAGATAAGATAAAAGGTGGCGAGCTATGATAGGCATAGTGATGTTTGCGGCAGCGCTTTTTATGCTGTTACTGGGTTTTCCCGTTGCGTTTACGTTCGGCGCCGTGGCCGTGATTTTCGGCTTTATCTACGGACTTAGTGAGGCGTGGGATTACGCGCAGGGCTTTGAAATTTTAACCGAAGCTTTCGAGGATATGAGCAGGCAGTTTTTCTCACTGATGCCTAATAGAATTTACTCGATTATGGAAAATCAGCTATTAATTTCGGTGCCGCTTTTTATTTTGATGGGTATGATTTTGCAAAAGACTCGTCTTGCGGAGCGTTTATTAGAGTCGATGGCATTTTTATTCGGCGGCGTACGAGGCGGCGTGGCGATCAGCACCGTTTTGGTGGGCGCATTACTTGCGGCTACGACGGGCATCGTGGGCGCGACTGTCATCGCTATGGGCGTCATCAGTCTACCCGTGATGATGAAATACGGCTACGATAAGCCCCTGGCTACCGGCACTATCGCTGCTGCAGGCACGCTTGGGCAGATTATCCCGCCTTCTATCGTGCTGATTATTTTAGGCGATATACTTTCGGTTTCGGTAGGTGATCTTTTCTCTGCAGCAGTTATTCCTGGGCTCGTGCTAGTGGGTTTTTACGTGATTTATATTGCGATTATTTCATATATTTGCAAAGATTATGCACCGCCTGTTCCGCCGCTAGAGGGGCTTAGCAAATCAAAGCAAATTTTTATCGCGCTTAAAAACGTCGTGCCGGTGCTTGTGCTGATTTTGCTCGTCTTGGGATCTATTTTTGCGGGCATCGCTACGCCTACGGAGAGCTCGTCGGTAGGCTGCTTGGGTGCGATAGCGCTAGCTGTTTTATACCGCACATTTTCGTTTAGACTGATCTATGACGCGCTAAAAAATACCGCTAAAATTTCGGGCATGGTTTTTATGATTTTGATGGGCGCCACGGCATTTTCGATGATTTTTTCTTACACGGGCGGAGATGAGGTCGTGAAAAATTTTATGGAGAATCTGCCCGGTCAAGCATGGGGATTTATCGCGCTTACGATGGTAGTTATCATAGTGCTTGGATTTTTTCTCGATTATGTCGAAATTTCATATATCATTTTGCCTATACTTTTGCCGATAGTAGAGTCTTTGCATATCAATCCCGTATGGTTTGCGATCTTAATCGCTGTAAATTTACAAACATCGTTTATGACGCCGCCATTTGGATTTTCGATATTTTTCTTAAAGGGTGTGACGCCTCCGCAAATCCACACCACGGATATTTACAAGGGCGTACTGCCTTTTATTTTATTGCAAATTCTAGTGCTATTAACGCTTGCAATCTTTCCGGGGGTTTTTGGTTTAAAAGCTTTTTTAGGCTAGAAATATTAAAATTCACGCTAAATTTAACCTAGGAGCTAAAAATGGCTAAAAAGCTTATCGACGTTATGGATACGACTTTTCGCGACGGATTTCAGTCGGTTTTCGGCGCGCGCGTGGCGATGGAGGATTTCCTGCCTGCCGTTAGCGCGGCGAAGGACGCGGGCATCACGCACTTCGAGTTCGGCGGCGGCGCGCGGTTTCAGAGCCTGTATTTTTACCTAAACGAAGACGCGTTTAAGATGATGGATAAATTTAGAAGCATCGTGGGGCCTGAGGCGAACCTACAGACCCTTAGCCGCGGCGTAAATACCGTCACGCTCGATACAGGCAGCCGCGAGATCATCGATCTGCACGCCAAGCTTTTTGCCAAACACGGCACGACGACGATTCGAAATTTCGACGCGTTAAACGATGTGGAAAATTTAAAATTTAGCGGCGAGTGCATACATCGCCACGGCCTTAAACACGAAGTCGTGGTTACGATGATGGATCTGCCGCCGGGATGTAGCGGCGCGCACGATGCGGCATTTTACGAGAGAATTCTGCGTCAAATTTTAGACGCGCAGATCCCGTTTGACAGCGTCTGCTTCAAAGACGCAAGCGGCACCAGCAGCCCGCAGAAGGTCTATGAGACGATCAAGCGCGCACGTAAAATTTTAGGCGACGGAGTGCATATCCGCTTGCACACTCACGAGACGGCGGGCGTTAGCGTCGCATGCTATCAGGCTGCGCTCGTTGCGGGCGTAGACGGCATCGACCTTGCCGCACATCCCGTAAGTGGCGGCACTAGCCAGCCGGATATCCTCACGCTGCTGCACGCGACGAAGGGGCAAAATTTCGACCTGGGCCTGGATGCAGAGAAAATTTTAAAATACGAAGAGATTTTGGGCGAGTGCTTGAAGGATTACTTCATGCCGCCAGAGGCTACGCAGGTAAGCCCGCTCATTCCGTTTTCGCCGATGCCGGGAGGCGCGCTTACAGCAAACACTCAGATGATGCGCGATAATAAAATTTTAGACAAATTTCCAGCCGTCATCAAGGCTATGCGAGAGGTCGTCGAAAAGGGCGGTTTCGGCACGAGCGTGACGCCGGTTAGTCAGTTTTATTTCCAGCAGGCGTTTAACAATGTAATGTTCGGCCCGTGGAAAAAGATCGCCGAAGGCTACGGCAAGATGGTGTTAGGCTATTTCGGCAAAACGCCCGTTGAGCCGGATGAAGGCGTGATTAAGATGGCGGCGGAGCAGCTGGGACTACAGCCTACGACCAAACACGCCGTAGATATCGCTGATGCCGACGAGAGCAAGAGCGTCGCGTATGCGCAGAAGATTCTACGCGAGCAGGGCATCGAGCCTAGCGAGGAGAACATATTTATCGCGCTTGCGTGCAAAGAAAAGGGTATCGCGTTTTTAAAAGGCGAGGGCAAGGTGATGAGCCGCAAAAAAGAGGACGTAGCACCCGCCGCAAGTCATCAAAGCGGTATTTCTAAAAACGGTAAATTTGACGTTAAGATTAACGGCAAAATTTACAGCGTAGAATTCGCTGGGCAAAACGTGCTCGTAAACGGCGATCGATACGACGTCAGCTTCGATACCTCAGCGCCCGCAAAGCCGCAAGTGCAAACCGCTCCTGAAAGCAAGGCAAGCGGTACGGACGACAACGAAGTAAAAGCGACGCTTCCTAGCAACGTATTTAAAATTTTAATAAAGGAAGGCGACGCTGTTAAGGCGGGGCAGAATGTCATCGTTCTTGAAGCGATGAAGATGGAGATAAATATCGAAAGCCCGCGTGATGGCATAATCGATAAAATTTTAGTTGCCCAGGGCGATACGGTCGATGCCGATCAAGTGCTCGCGATTTTAAGATAAGCTCTAAAATTTAAGGCGGGCGCTTCCGCCTAAATTTCATGGCGATCATCCTCGGTGCTTAAGCGAGCTCACCTAAATTTTAAGCTATAATAGCGTAATCTTTTATCAAAATTTAATTTAAAAAGGACGCAAAATGACAACTCCGAACGATCTGGATAAACTAGGTCTTAAAAATATCAAAAAAATCAATCACAACCTAAGCTACGACGAGCTTTTCGAGCTTGAAAAGGCTATGGGCGAGGGACGCGTGTCAAGTAACGGCACTTTTATGGTCGATACGGGTATCTTTACGGGTCGCAGCCCCAAGGATAAATACTTCGTAAAACAAGATCCGAGCCAAAAATACATCGCCTGGGGCAAGATAAATCAGCCTATCTCAAAAGAGCTTTTCGATAAGCTTTTAGCCAAAGCTAAAGCCCAGCTAAGCGGCAAGGAAATCTTTATCCAAGACGCCTATTGTGGCGCTAGCAAATCCAGCCGTAAAAACGTGCGCTTCGTAACTGAAGTCGCGTGGCAAGCGCATTTTGTTAAAAATATGTTCATCCGCCCAAGCAAGAGCGAGCTAGCGGAATTTCATCCCGATTTTGTCGTTTACAACGCGTGCAAATGCAAAAACGAAGATTACGCGAGCGACGGGCTTCACAGCGACGTTTTCGTTATTTTTAACGTTGAGGAAAACGTCGCCGTTATCGGCGGTACTTGGTACGGTGGCGAGATGAAAAAAGGAATTTTTTCGATGATGAATTACTGGCTGCCGCTTGCGGGCAAAATGTCGATGCACTGCTCGGCAAATGTGGGCAAGCAGGGCGATACGGCGCTATTTTTCGGCCTAAGTGGCACGGGCAAAACGACGCTCTCGACCGATCCGAATCGCAAGCTAATAGGCGATGATGAGCACGGCTGGGACGATGAGGGTATATTTAACTTCGAGGGCGGCTGCTACGCGAAGTGCATAAATTTAGACCCGAGCAGCGAGCCTGAAATTTACGCCGCTATCAAACGCGACGCGCTGCTTGAAAACGTAGTTGCGGACGAGGCGGGCGTCGTGGACTACAAAGACGGCAGTAAGACCGAAAATACCCGCGTCAGCTACCCGATCTATCACATCGAAAATTACGAGCCAAGCTCTGCGGGCGGCCATCCGAAAAACATCATCTTCCTAACCGCCGATGCATTCGGCGTTTTGCCGCCGGTCGCAAAGCTAAGCAAAGAGCAGGCGATGTATTATTTCCTAAGCGGCTACACGGCAAAAGTCGCAGGCACCGAGCGCGGTATCACCGAGCCTGTAGCGACCTTTAGCGCGTGCTTTGGCGAGCCGTTTATGCCGCTGCACCCGACCGTTTATGCTAAGCTACTGGGCGAAAAGATTGACAAGCATAATGTCAGCGTCTATCTCGTAAACACAGGCTGGAGTGGCGGCGCGTACGGCGTGGGCAAGCGAATGAGCATCAAAGCCACGCGCGCGTGCATAAACGCGATCCTTGACGGTAGTATCAAAAAGTGCGAATTTGAAAATTTTGGTATTTTTAACCTAGCGATCCCAAAAGAGCTCGCAGGCGTCGAGACGAAGCTGCTAAATCCGATCAACACGTGGGCGCACCCGGCGGAATATAAAATCACGCGCGATAAGCTTGCAAAGATGTTTGAAGAGAATTTTAAACGCTACGAGGACGTAAAAGAGGGGGTCGAGTTTGCCAAAGCGGGCCCTACGGCTTAGACTCCTGGGCCTTGGGGCGATCTGCGCGCTTTTTGCCGCATGCGAAAACGCCCCCTCAAATTTAAAACAGCCGCTCGTTGCGATGAGCGGCTTTTCCTTTTACGACGATCCGCTAAGCTACATCAATAATGTGCGCGCAAAATCGGGGCTAAATCAGCTTTCGCAGAATGAAATTTTAAATATCTCTGCGCTTAATCACGCAAAATATGTCGTCGCAAACGAGGCGATGTCGCACGACGAGACTCCGGGCAGACCGAATTTTACGGGTGAAAATCCGTCAAAGCGCGCTTTTTACGCAGGCTATAATGCCGTCGTGAGAGAAAATTTATCTTATAATTCAAGCGATCTAAAAAGTGCGATTGACGGGCTTTTAAGCGCGATTTACCATAGATTTGCATTTTTGGATTTTGCTTCGGATGAGATCGGCATCGGCTATTTTGAGCACGGCAAAAAAAGTAGCTACGTTTTTGAGATGGGAAATTCGCGTCTCAACGCCTTTTGCTCGCAAAATTTAAACGACGAAGGAAGCGGCAAATTTCTACTGGGGATGTGTAAAAACGAAACGCTACGCATGAGGGAGGATAAGTTCAAAAGCGCCACTGCGCTAAACTCGCGAGCTTATGTCTACTACCCGAACGACGAGCCCGCGCTTGCGTTTTTCAGCAATGAAATTCCGGACCCCATGCCCGAGTGCAAAATCACCGCAAACCCCGTAAGCGTGGAGTTTAATGCCGAGGGGCCGCCCGTAGCGATGAAAAGTTTTAAAATTTACGAAAGCGGCAGGGAGCTTCAAAACGTTAAAATTTTAGATAAAAACTCCGATCCTAACGCCATTTTAAGCGATAGACAGTTTGTGCTTTTCAGCAGAGAGGTTTTTAAATTTGACGCCAAATACGGCGCGGAGTTTAATTACGAGCAGGGCGGGAAGCAAAAGACGCTACGGTGGGAGTTCATCACGCAAGCGCCTAAATTTAGATACTTCGTCGTGCAAGGCGGAGAAAATCTGAGCGTGAAAAACGGCGCATTTTACGATATATTCGTAGCCCCCAAAGACTGCAACGATTTGATGAAAAGCTACAAAACCAGCTATTCCTTTATGGATAAGCCCGAAATTTCAAGCCCCGCGGCGAATATGCTGCGCGTAAAGCTAAACGGCGCAAAGGGTGCGAAGCTTGAAATTTCGACAGACAACGGCGCGATAATAAATTTGTATTTAAGCGACAGCTCCAAAAGCTACGGCGGCATGGGTAAAATTTACGCCGCAATCGCGGTGGTTTTAGCAGCGATCATTTTGTTTTATTTTTTGGCAAGGCGCAGAGGGCGATAGGTGAAACCTATTTTTGCGACCTCTGCTTTTGCCTGCACGCACAGGGGTGCATAATGCCATCCAGCGTGAAATTTAATGCAGAGTTCGGCTTTTAAATTTCTAAATTTCATCCCCGTTTATCTCATCCATAAGTTTTAAAATTTTAGCCCGCACCGCCTCGGGAGCGTAGATATCCATCCACTCTATCCCGTTTGATGCGCTAAAAAGCACGGCAATCCGCCCCTCGCTCATCGCGCGCTTGGCAAGCTTGCTCGCTGCAGGGCTGTTGCCCATATTTGGCGTTTCGTCTATACTTATCTCGGCGCAGCGGCGCAAAATAGGTGCCAAATCAAACTCTCCCTCGAGCAAAATAATAACCGAGCCGCGCCTAAAACTGCAGGCGTTCCAAAAGATCTCGGCGCCGTTTACGCATTCGCGCGAAAGATCGAGGCGAAATTTACCCCGCTCGCGCACAAGGAAACTAAACTTGCTTAAGTTTAGCGGATGCTCTACGCTACCGAATGCCCCCACGATGCTATCTTTGCGGCCGTTATAGACATAGGCGGCGAGCGCATTTTGCAGTAGCGGCGCGATGATCTGATCATGCGCGCTCGTATGGTCGCCCTCTCTGGCGCGACCTGCGATCTTTACAAAAAACGGCTTGAAATACTCCATAAATGCTCCTTAAATTTGTAAAATTTGCTCGCTTTTACTTTTAAATTTAGCGCTCGCGGCGGTAAAATTTAGCCCTGTGCCAGCCGCATTTTCGGCTCGCCTTTCAGACATCGCCGTTTTTAAATTTTACTCTTGTATCTGCCATTGCAGCTTCTTGCGCTTATATATCGTTTTACGCCTATCAAATACAACCTGGATGGCGGTTTAGATTTTACACAAAATACTCGCGCACAGCATCCTTGCTTTCAAAGGGGCTTGCGCTCATCTCGCTGCCCTCTATGAGCAGGGCGTAGCGGCGCGCGGCGTCCGTTTTGGCGTAGGTCAGCGCCAGCCTCGCCGCAAGCTCTCTATCCGCCTCGCTCGCGCCCCTGCTTAGCAGGCTTAGCGCGCCCACGACGTCATCTTTAAATTTTATCTTGCTAAATTTCGGATTTTGCACGGCGGCAAGCTTTTTGTTGTCGCTCTCATCGCGTCCGATTATGAGCTTAGCGCCCTCAGGCAGGCGCAGATGACGTCCGAATTTTAAAATTTCAGCGTCCGCGGGCGTTTCGATCTTTTCAAATTTTACCGCATCCTTGATCCGCTCGCTGAAGCTTTGCACGGTTAGCAAACAGCCTCCCGCCGGCGTTTCGTAATCCTCAAAACCAAACTCCGCCGCCAGCTGCATCTGCCTAGTGCGCCCGCGCCCGCTGATATCAAGCAGCACGCCCCTATCGACCCAGCCCTTGATCTCGGGCGTCGTGGGTGGCAGCAGCTTCGCGCACAACGGACGCAGGATCAACCCCTCCTCATCGCCGCTAAGCCCGCCGACCTGAGCTAGAGCCTGCGCGCGCTGGCTCATCGGGCGCTGTCCGAGCACCTCGCCAGTGATGATGAAGCTCGCCCCTTCGCTTTGCAGCATCGCAAGCGCGGTCTTAAACATATATCCGTGGCAGTCGATGCAGGGGTTGAAGTGCTTGCCGTAGCCGTATTTGGGCTCGAAAAGCACTCGCTGCAGATATTCGCTTCTGATATCGACGCTTTTAAAATCCGCCCCCGCAGCTGCGGCTCTGCGGCGCATGATCTCGCTCTTATCGTCCTTGCCGCCAAATCCGATATCCATATTCAGCGCGAGCACCTCGATGCCTTGCGATGTGATGAGTTTGACCGCGAGCATAGAGTCAAGCCCGCCGCTAAAGAGCGCCAATGCCTTCATTTCGTTCCTTTACTTGAGTTGATTGATCTTTTTTTGATACTCCAAGATCCGCTCTATCTTGTCGGGCGCGTCGGAGCTTTTGAGCTTTTGCATCAGATCTTGCAGGGCGTTGCGGCGTAAAATTTTGCACGCGTCGTTAAAAAGAGCCACGCCGCCTATCGGCAAAATTTCATCGTCCAGCGCGAGCGCGCGCAGATTTTCGCGGGTTTCGCTTTCGGCGTTTTGAATATTTTGGCTATTTTGAGCACTTTGAACATTTTGAGCTGCGGCTTCCATCTCGCCTTGCTTTGCGACGTTGTTTACGTCTTGCTTCTCGCCGCCGTTTGCGCCCTGCTGCGCGGAGGAGCCTTTTAAATTTATGTCACCCGCAGAGCCTTGCCTGTTAAAATTTTGCCCGCTAGAATTCACGCCGCTTTTTAAATTTACGCTCTCGCCCTGGATAATTTCTCCCGCGCCGCCTGCGGTAAAATTCTCGCTCGCATTACTATCCGCATTACCGCCCTCGCTCATGATGAAATTTTTAAAATTCCCACCGCTGCGAGCGAAAGCCAAAAACGCCTCGAAAATATCGCCGTGCATACGAAAATCGCGCCGCTCCAAGCAGCCGAGCCCGAGCTGTGCCATCTCGCCATCGAGCAGCATCGATTTTATGATCTGAAGCTCCGCGATCTCCTTGCGGCGCAGTAGCGCCCGCCCGCCCCTCGCCGAAGCCGCAGGCGGCGCGGAGCTTTCGTAGCGCGCCGTGTTTTGCGAAAGATTAAAATTTCCGCCGTTTAAGCCCCTGCCGTCTGCGCCGCGCCCTTCGTAAGAGCCCAAATCGCGAGAGTCGAAGCTCCCGCCCTCGTTAAAATTTCGCCCCTCAAAGCCCGCGCCGAAATTTTTACCGCCGTCAGCAAGATTAAACGAAGCGGGCGAGACGTTTAAAATTTGCGCCACTAGGCTCTGATAAGACTCGGCGAGCACGGGGCCGAGCGCTGCGGTAAATTCTTTGATCTCATTTAGCGCAGCCTCTTTTTGCACGGGGCGGGCGAGGTCATATTTTTTAGCGATTCTTCGAATCAGAAACTCCCCACTCTCCATGCCGCTAGCATAAATTTGCTCTAGCTCGCGCACCTTGCCCGCGACTATCATATCCGCAGGATCGGCGCCGCCGCCGATTATAGCGACGCTTGAGTCGATCTTGTTCAGGCACAAAAGCCGCGCCGATTTCATCGCCGCATTGATGCCCGCAGCGTCGCCGTCGAAGCTAAGCACGACGTTAAGCTCCGCGCGCTTTATAAGAGGCAGATGAGCGGGCGTCAGCGCCGTGCCTAGCACCGCTACGGCGTTGTCAATGCCCGCTTGATGCAGCATGATGACGTCCATGTAGCCCTCGGTGATGATGAGGGTTTTTTTGGCGATCGCGCTTTTTTTTGCAAGGTCGAATGCGTAGAAAATTTTAGATTTATCAAACAGCGCGCACTGCGGCGAATTGACGTATTTAGCGGGATTATCGCTTATCGTGCGGCCGCCGAAGCCCACGAGCTTGCTTGCGTGGTTGTAGATCGGAAAGGTAATGCGCTCGATGAAGCTAGCGTAGAGCCCGCGCTCGTTTTGCTTCACCGCGCCCGCATTTAGCGCGTCTTGCGGCGGAATTTCTTCGTTTTGCAAAACCCTGATCGTCTGCGCGCTAGCTCCAGCGTAGCCAAGGCCGAATTTGCGAATAGTCGCATCGCTCAGTCCACGCTCGTGCAGGTATTTTACGGCGGCGGGGTTTTGATAGAGGCAGCTTTGATAATAAGCGTTTAAAATCCCGAGCACCTTCTTCTCTTCGCTGCGTTCCTGCACCTTAGCGCCGGTGTATTGCAGCGCGAAATTATACATCCCAGCAAGCTTTTCGACCGCTTCGGGAAAGCTTATCTTTTCGTAATCTTGGATAAATTTAATCGCGTTGCCGCCTGCTTTGCACGAAAAGCAGTGAAAAATTCCAAGCTTGGAGCTCACGCTCATACTCGGGTGCGAATCGTCGTGAAAGGGGCAGACGCCCACGAAATTTGCGCCGCTGCGCTTAAGCGGGACATATTTTTCTACGACGTCTACGATATCTACGGTAGCCAGCAGATTTTCTATACTTTCGTTTTTAATCATAAGCGAAATTATACCCGCACTTTGCTATAATTGCCCTTTATTTTTGCGACGAGGTTTGATTTGGATAATTTTTTCTTAGACGATCGCGACCCGATTTTCGGGCTTATCATGCTGATAAGCATAATCTTGCTAGTGTCGATTTTAAGCTACATTTGGGGAGTTTTTTCTAAAAAAAACGAGAGGCAGAGCCTAGAGAATTTCATCAAAAAATTTGACACCCTAGACGCGCTTAGCACCGAGCACAGACAGCTTTTGGCAAGCCCGCAAATAGACATTCCGACGCTTGGAATTTTGGCTAGCTCTTTCGTCAAAAGCGGCGACTTCGAGCGCGCGATAGAAATTTATCTAATCGCGCTAAGTAAGGCTAGCGGCGGCGTGCAGAGGGAGTTTATCCTTACCAATCTCGGTATCGTATATTTCAAAGCGGGCTTTTTAGGGCGCGCCGAAGAGGTGTTTTTGCAGGCGCTGAAGCTGCGCCCGAGAAACAAAGAGGCCCTTACGCATCTTACGGTGATTTATGAGCGGCTGAAGCGCTTTAATGAGGCGCTTGAGGTGCTTGACGCGCTGCGCGAACAGGACGCCGAAGTATATGCTCAAAGCCAGTTCGAGCGTGCTCAGATCATCGCAAACGACGCCAATACGCCGTTTAATAAGAAGATCGCTAAAATTTCAAAGCTAAACTTCAAAGGCGCGGGGCGGTTCTGCATGGAGCTTTTTATCAAAAACAAAGAGCCTATGGAGGGCTTTGACCGCTTCCCGCCGATCGAGCAGGCAATCGATCTGATATATGATTTCCCTGCGGCGGTAAATGCGCAAGATGCGGAGTACAATGCGCTTTTTTACGCGCTTGGAAGAAGCGATCAAAAGCCGCAGAGCGCGAGTAAAATTTTTGAGATCAACGCGCTTATGGCTATGAAAGACGCAGGCTTTGAAGACGCGGGGCTTAGCTTTAGCTACACCTGCGCGAAGTGCAAAAGCTCGGTGGGGCTTTTCTCGCACCGCTGCCCGGTCTGCTACGAGCTAGGTAGCATGGAGATCAGAGCACAAATTTCGGAGAAAACCGGTGAAATCGGTCAAACTTTTTAGCGACGGCAGCTGCCTCGGAAACCCCGGAGCAGGCGGTTGGGCTTACATACTGCAGTACGGCGACGCGATAAAAAAGGCAAGCGGCGCAGAAGCGATGACAACGAATAATCAAATGGAGCTAACCGCCGCTATAATGGGGCTTAGCGCGCTTAAGCAGCCCTGCTGCGTCGAGCTTTTTACCGATAGTGAATATGTCGTCAAGGCGATAAATTCCTGGCTTGCAAAGTGGGTCGTTACCGATTTTAAGGGCAAGAAAAACGCGGATCTGTGGCGCAGATACCTTGCGGCGGCGGCGCCTCACGAGATCAAGGCCTCGTGGGTCAAAGGGCATGCGGGTCATCCGCAAAACGAGGAGTGCGACGCTATGGCTCGCGCAGCTGCAGAAGCGATAAAGGGCTGAAATTCTGCGGCGAAGTTTGCGGTTACGCGGATTTAGCATAGATTACCCGCGTTTGCTTTGCACGCAGAGCCGCTTCGGCGTAAATTTTATCGCCAAAGTCGGTTTTAGCGAGTTTAGTTCACGCAATCGGGCTCTTGTATTTGATGGCAGGTGCGTTTTTGGCAAAGATTAAATTTGCGGCGAGCGAGCTTCGGCGCGGCTTGCGTTAGGATTAGCGGGCTACGTTTAAATTTTATTCGCCGCAGATCGTCGCTAGCACGCTTCATTCGCCGCGTTAGCGCAAATTTGGCGCAGATCCTGCTCGCGTTCGTTTCGCTTGTGCAGGGTTTGTTCGCGCCAGATGTCGTTTGCGTGCGAGCTGCCGCGGATTTCGTAGAATTTTATAAAAAGGTTGATAATGCAAAATTTAGAAAAATTACAAGAAAAACTGGGCTATAAATTTAAAAATTTAACCCACCTCAAGATCGCTCTTACGCACAAAAGCGCCAAAAACGGACATAACAACGAGAGGCTGGAATTTTTAGGCGATGCGGTGATGGATCTAATCGTGGGCGAGTATCTTTTCAAAAAATTTAGCAGCGACGAGGGCGATCTGAGCAAGCTGCGCGCCGCACTCGTGAACGAAAGCAGCTTTTCTAAATTTGCAAAATTTTTGGGCATCGGCGAGAACCTGAATATGTCGCTGTCCGAGGAGCGCAACGGCGGACGCGAGAAGCCATCGCTGCTTTCGGACGCGTTTGAGGCGATAATGGGCGCCGTCTATCTTGAGAGCGGGCTGCAAAACACCGCCCGTATCGCGACTGCGATTTTAGAAATCCTCTATCCGCGCATCAGCTTTAACGAGCTCGTGCGAGACTACAAAACCGCGCTGCAAGAGCTCACACAGGCACAATTCGGCGTCACGCCCGAATATGTCCTTTTAGGCTCGAGCGGCCCCGATCACAAAAAAAGCTTCGAAATGGCAGCGCTCGTAGGCGGCAGGCGGCTCTCATCCGCCGTGGGAGCGAGCAAAAAGGAGGCCGAGCAAAAATGCGCGCAAATCGCGCTCGAGCTTTTACAAAACGGCGCCTCGCACGGCACTGGCGCGCAAAATGGTGAGCAAACAGCATGCGCTAGCGACGCACAAAGCAGCGCAAACCGCGCTCAGAACGGCAAAAAAGGCTCAAGAAATGGCGGCGGACGAGCGCGGGGCAGCGCAAAGAGCGATCGCGCCGGCACATCGGGTGGCACGCCGAGCGCTAAAAGAAGCAATGAGCGAAACAAAAATGCCGAACAAAGCGTGCGCGATACGGATAAACAAAGCGGCGGCGATCAAGGAGACGTGCTATGAATACCTTCGGCGAGAGATTGCGCCTTAGCACCTTCGGCGAGAGCCACGGCGCGGCGATTGGCGGCGTTTTGGACGGCTTTCCGGCAGGCGTGGCGATCGAGATTTCAAATATCCAAAGCGAGCTTGACCGCCGCAAGCCGGGCGGCAAATACGCTACGCCGCGCAAAGAAGCCGACGAGATCGAAATTTTAAGCGGAATTTTTGACGGTCGCAGCACCGGCGCGCCGATCGGATTTATCATCCGCAACGCAAACCAGCACTCAAAGGACTACGAAAACATAAAGGATATTTTCCGCCCTGCTCACGCCGATTTTACATATTTTGCCAAATACGGACTGCGCGATTACCGAGGCGGCGGACGGGCAAGCGCGCGCGAAACCGCCGTGCGCGTGGCTGCGGGAGCGTTTGCGCAGATACTGCTGGACTACTTTAAAATTTTCGTAAAAAGCGGAATCTGCGGCGTGGGCGAAATTTACGCGGAAAATTTAGACTTCGACTTTGCGCAAAACAGCGAAATTTTCGCGCTCGATCCCGCTGCGGAGAGCGCGCAGAAGGAGCTAATTCTAAGCGTCAAAAATGCCGGCGATAGTATCGGTGGCTGCGTGCTAACTCGCGTCACGGGCGTGCCTGCGGGGCTCGGCGAGCCGCTGTATGGTAAGCTCGATGCGGCGCTTGCGGGCGCGCTGATGGGCATAAACGGCGTAAAGGGCGTGCAGATCGGCGCGGGAGTGAAGGCAAGCACGCTAAAAGGCAGCGAGAACAACGATTTTATGCGCGCTAGCAAAAATTCGATCCGCACCAACGGCGGCAAGATCGGCGCAAATTTTGCAAGTAACAACGCAGGCGGTATCTTAGGCGGCATAAGCAGCGGCGCGCCTATCGAGATTGCGACGCATTTTAAGCCCACTCCGAGCATTTTCATGGCGCAGCACAGCGTGGACGTGCGCGGTGCGGACGCGGTCTGCGAGCTGCGCGGGCGACACGATCCGTGTATCGCCGTGCGCGGCAGCGTCGTAGCCACCGCAATGGCACGACTGGCGATCGCCGATGCGCTACTGCTAAACGCGAGCGCGACGCTGGGGAATTTAAAGCGAATTTACGGCGAGGATTAAATTTAGACGAGCGACCTTTCAAATTTTGCGAAATTTCATGAAATTTGAAAGGCCGAGCGATTAAATTCCCGCGAGTTAGGCGGGCAAATTTTAAATTTACGCGGTAGGCTTATCGCGACAAGGAGGGCAAATGAGACTTGAGCGTATCGGCGAGGACTCGGCGCTGATCGCGCGCATAGAGGCGATCAACGTCGCGGCGTTCCCCGAAATCGAGCGTATCAGCATAAAAAATTTCTTAAAAATGTCACGCAAAGGACAGCTTGAAATCGCGGCGATTTTTGAGAATTTTAGCGCCCTGGGTGCTGGCGGCGCGGCTGATAAAAAATCTAATGCGACGAGTAAAAAATCCAGCTTGGAAAGTAAAAATCCCGGCGCGGCGAGCGAAAATTTATGCGCGCTGCAAGATTGCGGCGAAGCGAGCCAAAATTGCGGCTCTGCGGGTAATTGCGCCACGGCGGCGCAAAATTTAAGCGGCGAGGAGCTCGTTGGATTTTGCGTCTATAGGAC
>CAUSBF010000016.1:0-16057 GCA_963529595.1 uncultured Campylobacter sp. | reverse complement strand
AATCGCAAGAGATACGCCGTTGCGGATCGCGAGCCGGTGCTAATAAATACCGAGGACGCTAAGGAGCTAGGTATCAAGCAGGGCGATCTGGTGCGCGTATATAACGCTCGCGGCGAAATTTTGGCGGGAGCCAACGTAAGCGACGACATAATGCGCGGTGTGGTGCAGATCTTCGAAGGCGCGTGGTACGATCCTAACGCCGAGGGGCTTTGCAAAAACGGAAATCCGAACGTGCTTACGATCGATCTTCCTACGAGCGAGCTTGCCAACGGCAACATCGCGCACACGGCGTTAGTAAATATCGAGCTTTATAAACACAAGGTGGGCGAAGATATCAAACTAACCGCGTTTATGCCGCCTAAAGGGGCGAGGTAAGGATTAGGAGCGGTCTGGGGTTTAGGGCGAGGCTCTATCCCCAGATCGCCGAGGATTTTCTGCGGCGACGGGTCGGATCGATTGGCTTGCCGCAGCTTTACGGCTGTGATGGGCTGAGGTTAAATTCTGAATTGCCCAAAGCTTTTCTACCTTGGCGACGGGCTGAGTGAATTTTACCCGCCATAGCTTTGTGAATGCGGCAAGCCAGAGGAGCGGCGAGCGGTATTCGTCTCGCTGCCCCACTCCGCCCTATTTACTCGTGAAATTTAACGGCTTGCCGTTTGAACTAGAATTTCAATCCAAACTAAAAAACCGCCTAAGCTTCCATTTAAAATTTTTCTTCGGAATTTGTGTATCACTAAAATCGTCGCTCCAAATTTCGTTTTTATCGGTGAAATAGCCGCTATTTTGAGCCTGCGGTATAAAGTCGGTCCGATCTTCTATTTTTACGTTTAGCGCCTTGAAATATTGCAGCAGCTCATAATACTCTTTTGTAGATACGGCATTTATTAAAAAGTAATTTCTGTTGTTAAATTTAACGACAAAATTTCTTTTTAACAGCCAAAGGGGCTCCGAGCTCTTTTTGAGCTTGTAAATTTTATACGGCAGAGCAAATATTAAATATAGCATTAGATGCTTTATATAAAGAGCAAGTTTGCCTATATGAACGCCTATGCTTGAATATCTATATAACTCATACGAGCTTAAATAATGGAACCTGCCGTAAGAGTTTTCTAGTTCGCATACTACGCAGAAATGAACGCTAGATATATTTGCGGACGGATCGGGGGCTATTTTGGTTTCGGAAATTATGCTATCTTTCATATCTATATTTTCGACGTAGCGGATCAGGCTGTTTGAAAAATAAAAATAGCTCGGATTTTTAGAAAAATTTTGCTCCGCCGAAATTCTTAGCCGTATGAAAGAATATGTCACAAAAATTAAAGAAACGATACCGAAAGCGCTAAATTTTCCCGTAGTGCCAGTCGTAATCAGATCATAACCCAAAAGCGAAAAACCCAATATGCAAGTAAATATGCTCCAGGAAAATACATGATAGACGGTGTAATCGTTTATGATCAATGGCTCTTTATCGTAATCTCTCATAAATCCCCTATTTTGTAAAATTTTTGGCACATTATAACGCTTTATTCTCATAACGTATTAAAATTTAAAGTCGTTTTGACCATTTAAATTTTTAAGTTCGTTATTAGGTAGAATTTTAAAATTCTACCCTATTTCGCCTTCTTTGCCGTATCTTGCCAGTCGTTGCATTTATGCCAATGTGGCGATGAGTTAAAACGAAATATGCATACTAAGCGCGATTATGCATAAAAGTAGCGCCAGCGGAACATAGACAAAGCGCCCGATATCATACCAGAGCTTGCCACGAGCCCTATCTGCGCCTAGATTGATCTCATCTAAAATTTCATTCCGCTTAATCACCCAAAACCACGATATCGCTCCGATTACCGCTCCGATCGGAATGATATAAATTGATACGAAATCCATCCACGGACCCCATGAGCTTATCGCTTCCATACCAAGGCCTGCGCTCAGGCAGATCGCGCACAATAGCGCAAGAGTGAATGCACGGCTTAGCCTTGGAAACTTATGCATTAGCGATTCAGCGACTACTTCGAACATATTTTGAAGCGATGAAATTCCACCAAAAATCACGGCGGTAAATAAAATCACCGCAAAAATTCTACCACCTGCCATATCTTGTAAAATTTTAGGCAGAGTTACGAAAAGTAGCTTAGGACCTGCCGCAGGATCCATTCCGTAAGCAAATACTGCAGGGATCATCACTAGCGCAGCTACCATCGCAGCTAGCGTGTCAAATAGCGCGGTATTTTTCGCCGCAGATACGACGTCTTCGTCCTTGGATAGATACGCGCCATAGACGATCATACCTGAGCCCGTAATCGATAGCGAGAAAAATGCCTGTCCCATCGCAGAAATCCAAACCATCGGATCTGCTAGCTTAGTAAAATCGGCGCCGAAAAGAAACGCATATCCGCCCGCAGCGCCTTGCAGTGTGGCAACCCTAATTGCCAAAATCGCAAATAGCACGAAAAATAGCGGCATCATAATTTTATTCGTTTTTTCGATGCTTTTGGCGCCGAAAAACAGCGTCAGCAACGTACCTGCGACGATTATGCAGTGATAAGGCACCACGGAGTAGGGCGTCAGGGCAAAAGAGTTGAACCACGTATCGGTATTTTCGCTCATTAGCGAGCCGTCTATGGCTTGGACTAGCGCTTTTAGAACGTAGGCGATGATGACGGCATAGCCCACTGCGATACACATCGAACCGGCAAGCGGTAGCCAGCCGATAACCTTACCGATAGCGCCCAGTCCGCGGCTTTTCCACGCGTATTCGTATGAGCCTAGCGTGCCTGTTTTGGCACGGCGACCGATCGCGTATTCGGCGCTTAGGCCTACGTATGAAAACAGCGCTACGAAAAAAACGTAAATTAGCAAAAATGCGCCGCCGCCGTTCGTGCCTAGTTTATAAGGGAAGCCCCAGACATTTGCCATACCTACAGCAGAGCCCACGCAAGCGATGATAAAAGCCCAACGCGATGAGAATTTGTGTTTTGTCATAAAGCCATCCGTGCAAAAAATTTTCGTTATGGTAGCAAAAAGGAATTTAAGATTTATTTATGCGGAATTTTAAGACATGCCGATTTGATTACTTAGGAATTTTTAGAATTTAAAATTGCGAAGTTTTAAAGCAGGATTAGCGTAATTTTATGATCAAAATCGATAGAGTTAATTCTGCGATACTACGCGGCAAAATTTTATCTTTAATAATTTTAGAATTTTACGCTTAGACTTTGGCTTTAAAATCCGCTTAGCCCAGGCTTGTAGCAGGGCTTGATATTTAAGTTAGCCGAGAAATTTAGATCAATTGAAATTTTAAAATTCCGCGAAATTTTGAAATTTTTAAAATCTACGATCTCGCGAAATTTTGAAAACAGGCTTATCAAGAAATTTTATCTGGCGCCGCTCTGGCAGAATTTTCGCGGTAGAATTTCGCCTTTCGTTTGCAGCGCGCTTATAAATAGCACTTTTATGGCGCTCTGAAGGGCGGTGGGAATTCCTGCGCTCGCTATTACGGCATCTATGCGGGAGCGGCGAATAAATTTTTGCCATATATGGGGATTGAGAGCGTCGCAAGCGGCAGCGCGCTTGAAATTTCCGGCACGCAGCATCACAGAGCGAATTTTATTAACTCACACTTTGGCTTAGTTATTTTTCTCCGCTTCTTCATTTTCTTGCGGCTGCGCGACTGCTTTTTTGATCGCTTTTACGAGCGAAACTCTTGTGCCATCCATTCGCAGTACTTCGTAATCGCAGTTTTCATCGCTTATTTTATCGCCGATTTCAGGTAGGCTGCCGAAGAGATTAAAGACGTAGCCGCCGATCGTTAGCTGCTCGGTCTCTTCGTCGAAGTCAATACCCATCACCTCCTCGACGCCTTCGATCTCGAAACGCCCTCTAAACTCAAAGGTATTCTCGTCGATACGTTTAAAATTTTGTGCATTCGCGTCGTGCTCGTCGTTGATGTCGCCAAAAATTTCTTCTATTATATCTTCCATCGTCAAAAATCCCGCCGTACCGCCGTATTCGTCGATGACGAGCGCGGCAAAAATGCGCTGCTTATTCATCATCGGTAAAATTTTAGAGATCGGGCTGTTTTCAGGCACAATGATGAGTTTGCGCACGATCTTATTGAAGCTTTTATCTCCCTTTTGTTGGATGATGTCGCGGATGTGGATGAGGCCTAGGACGTTATCTTTGCTGCCGTCGATATACGGAAAGCGCGTAAATTTCGACTGCAATACGGTTGCGTAGTTTTCATCGTAGCTTTTTTGCTTATTTAGGCATATGAGATCGCGCCGTGGCGTCATTATCTCTTTAGCGACCGTGTCGCTAAAATCGACGGCGTTTTTGATGATCTCGGTCTCGAGGCTATCGAGTACGCCGCCTTTTAGGCTCTCGCTTGCGATGATTTTGATCTCTTCGTCCGAAAGCGCAAGCTCGCTCTCTTTGGCAGGCTTTACGCCGATGATTTTAAGCGAGACGGCAGCGATGAAGTCAAACGCTTTTATGATCGGAAAAAACATAATCCAAAAAATATGAAGCGGTCTGGAGATAAAAAGCACGATCTTCTCGGTTTTGGCAATAGCGATGGATTTTGGCACCAGCTCGCCGAGCACGACGTGAAATAGCGTAACGAGCGTAAAAGATATGACGAAGGCGATCGTATGCGCCGCTGCTCCGCTGCCTATGCCGATGGATCTTAGCGGCAGCTCGATCAGTCTCGATACCGCGGGCTCACCGATCCAGCCGAGGGCGAGCGAGCTTATCGTAATGCCTAGCTGTGTGGCGCTGAGATAGGTGTCTAGGGAGTTTGAAATTTTAAAAGCGAGCTTTGCGTTTGGAATTTTATCCTTGATAAGCTCTTCGAGGCGAGACTTTCTTACTTTGACGATTGAGAATTCCGAAAGAACAAAAAAAGCATTCATAAAGATGAATACAAAAGCTAAAACTAACATTAAAACCGAACTGTCTGTGTCCAAATTTCTTATCCTTTGAAATTTAAAAATAAATATTTATGATTATATCTAAAAACGCTTTAAAATCCAAAAGATATAGAAAATGCCTCGCGCCCGTGCGTAGAATTTTGCGGTAATTTAAAATTTCGCGCTGCGACAAGCCTTTGTCTCAGCGAGATTTTATCGCGATAGAGCTTTGGCGCGGCGGCGGATAATCCTAGCGCTGCGCGCAAGCTCATTAAGAAATTTAAATGCGACGATAAAACCTGCTACTTAAAAAACCTCAGCGCGCAAGCTCTTGCGAAATTTTAAATCGCAAGACTATCTATTTCTTGTGGCAGCCTCGTAAAGCGGCAAGACTTTAGGCATCACCTCTTTTAGATCGGCGATGCGATCGTCGTTTGAAGGGTGCGTGGACATAAATTTAAGCGGATGGCTCTCATTTAGTTTGTTCATCTTCTCCCAGACGTTTATCGCCGCCCTTGGATCGTATCCTGCGCGCGCCATCAGCTCGACACCCATCAGATCAGCCTCCGTCTCATGCGTGCGCGAAAACGGCAGCGTGAAAGTGTACTGCGCCGCCATGTTCAAAGCCGCTGAGCCCAGATCTCCAAGCCCTGCTGCGGAGCTTGCTACAGCGATACCGACATCTTTCATCTGTTCAGTCGAGGCTCGCTCGCGACTGTGTTCGCGCAGTGCGTGCGACATCTCGTGCCCCAAAATAGCAGCCAGCTCGGCATCGGTAAGTTTAAGCTTTTCGATGATGCCCGTATATACGACGATGCGACCGCCAGGCATACACCAAGCATTGATCGTAGGGTCGTTGATGACGTTTACCTGCCAGTTCCATTTCAGTGCGTCTTTGCGAAATGCGCCGACTTGAGCGATTAGGTGCTTCGAGATGCCTCTAACGCGATCAGTTAGCTTTTTATCGGTATTTAGGACGTGCTTGGCGTTTGCTTGGGCGGTAATCTGCCTGTAGGCAAGCGCGGCACTTTGATCCATTTCAGCTTCGCCTACGGTGATGAATTGCGAGCGGTCGATGCCTACGGCGCCGCCTTGCGTGGTACTCGCGCAGCCGGTAAAAATCATCATCGCAGCAAAGGATATTAAAAGAGCTAATTTTTTCATCTTTTCTCCTTGGAATTTTGCGGCGATTTTAGCGAAATTTGGTTAAATTTTTAGAATTTTATTTTGGATTGCCGGATTTTGCAGACGCGATCTATTTGGAATTTGTCGTAAAATTTAAGGACGCCCGTCGCCTTTAAAATGGAACCAGGTTTTATAATTTAGCGGTGATTTCACAGAATTTTATCACGGCGTAAACGAGGCATTGCTATGTGAAAGTAGTGGATTTATCCAAATCCAAGTGCGACGTTGTACAAATAAGGCGCCTCTGCGCCCAAATAGAGCGGGGGTGCGGTTTTAAATTTACGCAACGATAAATCCGGTAGAATTTTATTTACACAAGGCGCTCGGTTCGGGCGGATAAGAGCAATTTGAAATTTGTGCAATCAAATCGCGCGATAAAATGGGCTCGGATGTCGCTATGATTCGAAATGAGCCGCGCTAATCTTTGCAATGCAAAATTCTAATTGTTAGCTTAGCGGCATCCCTTCACATCGCATCTTGCGCTATAATGAAATTTTGTTGTGGGAATTGAAATGATCGCAGAAATGCCAAGCGCTACAGACGCCTTTTCGTAGAATTTTATCTCGCGGAATTTCATTTGTGCGCGTCGGGATAAAATTTCAAACTGCAAACCGTGCTATATCACTTTAGGGCGGAATTTTAAATTTTATGCGTTTAGAATTTTAAAATTCGGCTACGCAAATCTACGCGATGAAATTTCAAGCTTAAAATTCCGCGCCGGCTTTGGAATTTTATATGCGTCACGTCAGCTATAAAATCTTACACTTAGAATTTTATCGCTGCGGCAAGATATGGTTGGACCGAGGTCTCGCATCGCCGTAGGATTTTTGGCGGCACGTAATTTTGCAGCGCGCATCTAAATTTAGCTACGCAAAATTAGTAAATTCTTTATCGGCACGGAATTCTGCTGTGCCATTAAAGCGCATGAAGAATTCCGCATAAGCCTCGCAAACTCTAACGAAAGCTCCTTTCTTTTAGGGCACGCGAGCTTTAAGGCATGCTAGTAAATTTTGCAGCGCAAAGCAGTGGGCGCTGAGTGTTTACCGCTAGGGATTTCGCGCCTGCAGCGCCCATTTAGTCCTTTTTGGACTTTAGCTTGGCGATCGTTTCTTTTGCGGCCTCGTAAGCCTTAGCGCTCATCTCGCGCGCCCTTTCGCTTACGTTTTTAGCGACGTCGGAGCTTTTTAGCTCGGCAAATTTTTGGCTCATCTTCTTTTCAAATTCGCTGAGCTCTTTTTTGATTGCGTCCAGTTTCTCGTCCAGATCGAGGTTTTCGATGATTTTGGCGCTTTTTTGGCTCAGCTCTTGAGTGATTTCGCGCGCTTTGGCGCTCGCCTTTTTCGCGCGCTCGCCAAGCTCGATCTCGCCGATTTTGGCGCTTAGTTGCTCGGCAAGATCGCTTGAAATTTTTCTAAATTTAGCCAAATAGCCTCCGAATTCTTCATCGGCGATCTTGGCGATCTCGCTTTTAGCGGGCTCCTCCGAGCTTGCGACCGCGTCGCTTAGCACGGCGCTAAATAGCTCGCTCATCTGCGAAATTTGAAGCCTTTCGTTCTCTAAGCTCTGTGCGTCGCTTGCTGGCGAGAAACTTAGCTCGTCACGGTATCTTTCGGCGGCTTTGTTTATGCCGTCGTAGCAGCCTAAAATCGCGCCTCTAATCAGCGCAGAGGCTGTATTTTTGCTCTCGTTTGCGACGAAAATCGCGCGATTTATGATGATTTTTGAAATTTCTTTTGTGTGGAATTTTGTAAATTCCCCGTCGCCTATAGCCGAAAATGCGATGTTTTTCGCCGTCTCGTGCGCGGTGTCCTCGATGTCGGTTCCGCTTTCTAGCACGCTTATGAAGGCCAGTTCGCTTGCTTCTTTTAGCACGTCCGCAAGCGGAAGTTTGCTCGCGATAGCTCGCTGTAGCGCCGAGCCTATGCGTTCTTTTAGCTCCGCTTCGCTTGCGTTTTGCAGCGCGGTATCCAGATCGTCGTAGCTGCGCAAAACAAGGGTTTTAATCGCCTTTTGTTTACAAGCGATCTTTTTGCGCAGATCGTCGTAGTCGTAGATGAGCTTGTAAAGCCCCTGCTCGTCCTCGTCGCACAGCGCCTTTTTTACCCCCTCGATTAGCGCTTCGGAGGAGGCGTCCTTTAGCGCTCCTATTTCGTCAAGCTCGGCGGCAAAGCTTAAAATTAGCTCGGCGCTTTTAGCGCTTTTTGCATCTTCGCTTAGCCCGCACAGAGACTTCAGGCTCTGTTCAAAGGCTAAATTTTGCACGCAGGCTGCTAGCTCGGCTTGTGAAATTTGCGCGAGATCGGCGCCGAATTTTTTGATTATTGCTTCTTTCATTTCATCTCCTGTCACAATACATATTTAAAGTGGGCTTTTAGGCGCTCGAAAATTTCGTTTCGATGCAAGTCGCTTTTAACGAAAACGCTTACGTTGAAGCTCATATATTTGCCGCCGTTTGAAAAGCGCGAAAAGTCTATTTTGTAATCTTCGCCCTTTAAAATTTCATCGATCTGCTCACGCTTTTGAGTAGCCGCGTCTAGGACTACTTTGTATTCCCAAAAGAGCGGATAGTCGATTTTCGGCTTTTCAGCCCCTAATATACACGCCACTCTTGCCCCCCTCTTTGCGCTGCAGCACGACGTCGGTGATCTGCATCGATTTATCTATCGCTTTTAGCATATCATAAATCGTCAGCAGCCCCACGCTTACGCCCGTTAGTGCCTCCATCTCGACGCCCGTTTTGCCCGTGATTTTTACAGTTACAAAAAGCTTAAACGCGCATTCGCTCGCAAGCTCCTCAATATCGGTTTTAATCGAAGTAATCGTAAGCGGATGAGTCATCGGTATGAGTTCGCTCGTCTTTTTGGCGCCCATTATCGCGGCAACTACGGCGGTTTGAAGCACGGGGCCTTTTTTGGCTGTGTTTTGCTTGACGGCGGCAAAAGCCTCCGCACTCATTCGTATGATACCGCTAGCGGTGGCTACGCGCTCGCTCTCGTCCTTGGCGCCGACATCTACCATGCGCGGCATATTATTTTCGTCGATATGTGTAAGCATAAAATTCCTTGCAGTTTTTGGCGGGATTATAGCAGAATTTCGGGCATAAAAAAAGCCCGAGCTTTTAAACTCGGGCTTCATACAAAAAGGAGGTTTTATCTTGTCGGACGAGAATGATTATACTACCTAAACAGTAAATAGAAATAAAATATATCCTTTTTAGGCGAACTCTTTCGCGCTTAATTTATAGCCGTTTTTAAAATTTAATGGCATGCTATGGTGCGCTATGTGGGAATTTGAATCGGTAGAGAAATAAAACAGAGCTAAAGAGTGACTAAATTTAAAGCGGACACTAAAGAGCAAAGATAAAATTTAAAGCAGTTTGTGGTTGTTTTAGCTCAATATGGGCGATCAAAAGAGCGGAGCGGGCGCTATGTCGCGGCAACATAAATAAAATGCTACAAAGAAGCGGCTTAAATTTAAACGCCGTCTTGCTCTAAATTTAAGCTCGTTTTGCTTAAACTCAAGGGCTCGCGCGCAATGCAGTATAAATTTAAATTCTTCACGCGAGCGTTAAACGACGCAGGCGCGGATTAAAATAGCGCGCGTAAATTTAAACATCGTCGCGCAAAATCCGGCCTGCGTTTGAAATTTAGCTCGTTTAAATTTTAAACGTTTTTAGCAGGCTGCCTAAGCTTAACCCCTTGTCTTCGCCGTTTGCGCCGCCTCCTAAAAGATCGCCCAAAAAGCTACTTGCGTCGTTGATATCGATTTTACCGTCGCCGTTGAGGTCGAGCTTGGCGCTTGCGATTTCGCCGATCAGCGCGCTGAAATCCACGCCTTTGCTATCGACGGCGTTTGCTTGCACGTCTTCGCCGCCGCCCAAAAGTCCGCCCAGCATCGAGCCTAGCGAGCTAGATCCGCCGCTTTCGTTTTTGCTTAAAAAATTTGAGCTGATACCCGCAATTATCGCATTTATCTGATCGTCAGGCAGATCCACGCCTAGAAATTTTTCGATAAAAGCGACCGGACCGCTTTGAAATTCTCTTAAATTTTTATCGTCGCTTTTGAGCGCAGAGACCATATTTACAAGTCCGTTTATGTCCATTTACGCCTCCTTGATCTTGGCTTTCGGAGCCTGTTTTACGATAAGCTCTATTACTTTTAGAGCGTCCGCTTTGGCTTCAAAATCCTTGCTAACGGCGATGATCTGTCCGTTGCTGGCCGTTAGGCGGAAGCGAACCTTGCCTGCTTTATCGGTGTAAAGCTCAAATTTCGGATTGTTTAGCTTCTCGCCGCCTGAGATTTGATCCTCGATCTTATTTAGCGCGGCGTTTTTTGCGACGCTTTCGATGCCGTTTTTGCAAGCGGCCTTGCTCGTGTAAACCTCGGAGGTGCACAGTACGTGCCCGTCATAAAGTAGATCGAATTTGCAGCCGTCCTTGGCGTCTTTGATTAAAAACTCAGCCATTTTTCATCCTTTCGTAGAAGATATTCGCTATTTTAGCTAAAATTTTAATAAATATTTTAATAGGCGCGGAATTTTCTGCTAAAATTGCGCACAAATTTCATTTACAAAGGATCATAATGATAAAGGCTCTACGTTTTAGCTTGATTTTCGCTGCTACTTTAGGATTTGGCGCGGATGAGAGCGATGCATTATTTAAGGATATAAGGACGCGTCTGGGCTGCAATCTAGCCGCACAGGACTGCGAGACTAACGCCGGCGGGCAGAAGGCGCTCTTTAGCGTAGCGCGCCATCCGATCGAAGCGGGAGCAAACGAGCTAAAAATAAGCGGAATTTCGCGTGAGCTAAAAAATCCGAGCGTTAAAATTTCGGGCGTGAGTATGAATATGGGCAATGCGGAATTCCCGCTAAAGCGCAGCGCAGACGGCTATGAAGCGACGCTTGACGTTGCAGTGTGCACGCACGCCGTAATGCGCTACAAAATTGAAATTTACGAGGATGGCGAGCCTAGCGGGCTTTTTGTGTATTTTGATCTACGAAAGCGCGCTACAGATCGAGACCGCGGCGAAGATATCCACTTGCATCACCACGAGCATTAGACGCATCCCGTTGCAATATGGTATAAAATTTTACGCTTCTTTGCGACGTCTGCTAAAATTTACACGTTGCTCGGAAAAAATTTTATAAATTCTAAAGCGTCGCTCGCGATAAATTTTATGTATCTTTCGAGCGACGCACATTGCGAGCGGATACGGGCCGCTTGCGCGGCTCGCCGTAACGACCTGGGCGCGCTTCATGGGCGTTTGCAAACGTGCCATTATAAGCGTACGGCGATTTTCCGCGCATTCGCCGCATGTGTTTCGTACCCGCTACCGCGGCACATCAAATTTAGTCCCTCGCCGCCTTTAAATTTTAAAATTTTTAAAATTCGCTTGCGTTTCATACGCCTAATCTATGCGGAATTTTGAAATTCCTTGTATAATCTGAAGCAAATTTTAAAATCTAAGGAAAGCCATGCAAATATTAAGACAAAAGCACTTTAGCGGCGAGCGCGCGCTGTTTTGCGCAAAGGATCTGCGGATCGAAAATTCCGTCTTCGGCGAGGGCGAGTCGCCGCTAAAACACAGCGCAAATATCGTCGCGCAAAACTGTAAATTTGAGTGGAAATATCCGTTTTGGTATGCCGAAAATATCCGCGCGCAGGATTGTTTATTCGACGAGATCGCGCGCGCAGGGATCTGGTATAGCCGCGGCGTGGTGCTAAAAGACTGCCTCTACGGCGCGCCTAAAGGGCTTCGCCGCGTAAAAGACGCCGCGCTGCAAAACGTGGAATTTCATGATGCGCAAGAGACCTTGTGGCACTGCAGCGATGTCACGCTAAAAAATGTCACCGCAAAGGGCGCGTATTTTGGGCTTGATTGCGAAAACTTAAGCATCGAAAATCTATCGCTCTTCGGGGATTACTGCTTCGACGGCTGCAGAAACGTAACGATCAAAAACTCCAAACTTCTATCCAAGGACGCGTTTTGGAACTGCGAAAATATCGTGGTTGAAGACTGCTTCATCGCGGGCGAGTACTTTGGATGGAATTCCAAAAATGTAACGCTGCGAAACTGCAAGATCGAGAGCCTGCAGGGCTTTTGCTATATGCAAAACCTGCGCTTGCAAGACTGCGAGCTGATAAATACGACGCTAGCGTTTGAATACAGCGACGTGCATGCCGAGGTAAAAGGCGCAATCGATAGCGTCAAAAATCCGAGCAGCGGGCTAATCCGCGCGGCAAGCATCGGCGAGCTGATCCTAGATGGCGCAACGGACGCGTCTAAAACTGAAATCATTACTGAATTAAGGGCGTAAGATGGGACTTTTTGATTTTATAAGTGGCAAGGAGAAATACGACTTTGGCACCCTGCCGAACCGCCGCGGCACGAAGTCGCTTAAATGGGATGTAGGCGAGAACGAGCTTCCGATGTGGGTCGCGGATATGGACTTTGCCGTAGCGCCCGAGATCATCGAGGCTCTGCAAAAGCGGCTAAATGAGCGGGTTTTGGGCTATTCGATTATCGATGATGAGTGGCGCAGCGCGTATCAAGGCTGGTGGCTCGCGCGCCACGATTATGAAATCCAAAAGGAGTGGCTGATCTATGCTGGCGGCACGCTGCCTGCGATCGATTCGATCATCCGCAAGCTTACTTCGCCCGCCGAAAACGTGCTGCTGATGAGCCCCGTTTACAACTGCTTTTACTACTGCATCAAAAACGCCGCCCGCGTGCCGGTAGAAAACGAGCTTGCCTACGCTAGCGGCGATTATAGCATCGATTGGGCGGATTTGGAGGCTAAGCTCGCCGATCCGCAGACGACGCTTTTTATCCTTTGCAACCCGCACAATCCGGTTGGTCGCACCTTTAGCAGAGACGATCTTGCCCGCATCGGCGAGCTGTGCGAGAAGCACGGCGTTACGGTGCTTAGCGATGAGGTGCATTGCGATCTGACCGAGCCGGGCGTGCGTTACACGCCATTTGCTGCGGCAAGTAAGAGCTGCGAGAGGATCTCAGCTAGCATAATCGCGCCAACCAAGGCGTTTAACATCGCGGGGCTACAAAGCGCGGCAGTTTTTGCCGCGGATAAGCGCTTGCGTCATAAAATTTCAAAGGCGCTAAATTCCGACGACATCGCCGAGCCGAATTTTTTCGGCGTCCAAGGAGCGATCGCCGCATTTACGAAGGGTGCGCCGTGGCTGGATGCTCTGCGCGAATACCTCAGCGAAAATCGCAAATTCGCGGCGGAATTTATCGCGCGCGAGCTTCCGCAGGTGCGCGTCGTGCCGCAAGACGCGACCTATCTGATGTGGCTTGACGCGAGCGCTTACACGCAGGATAGCGCGGAGCTTGCGCGCTTCATCCGCGAAAAAACGGGGCTGTATCTCTCCTACGGCGCGCAATACGGCAAGGGCGGCGAGAAATTTTTGCGCCTAAATATCGCGACCTCTAGGGCGCTGCTAAAAGACGGGCTAGGGCGGCTGAAAGAGGCGCTAAAGATTTGCCCGCATTAAATGAACTGCGGCGCGGCAAAGACGAAATTTAAAATTTTATAACGGCCAAATTTAAAGCGGCGGAGCAAATTTTAAAATTTTGCGGCAGGGTGCGAGCTTTATGCTAAATTTAGCAGCGATCAGGCAGCGGCGCGCGAGCGTTTAAATTTGGCGCGCGGCAAATAAACCGGCGCTTAAATGCGCTACAGAAGGCGGATTATGGATAGAAACGGCGATCTACAGGAGCTTTATCTACTTGAAAAACGGCGCGAAAAGCTCACGCGCATTAGCAAGCTTATCTCATTTTTGATAACCCTGCTGCTGCTCGGGCTTTACGTGCTTTTAAATACGAGGGCGGAGCCCGTCTCGTTTGATACAAACTGGCTTATAGTCGCGCTTTTCATCATCTTCCCAGTTTTAAACGGACTGCTTTATCGCCTATTTTACAGCTTAAGCTTTGGCAAAAATGAGGGCACGCAGCGCGCAAATTTTGATAAATTTAGCGACTTCGACACGGCGCAAGATACGGGCACGCTAGGGCAGGGCGCGGCGCAAGATGGGCAAATTTTAAGAGCCGATGCGAAAGAGGGGCGGGTATTAAAAGCTGAAGCGGGCGAGGGTAGCGGCTTTAAAGACAGCGACAGCCGTATGAGCGCTACTTACGGGAGGTTTGAGCCTAAAACCGCCGAAGGCGAGGGCGGGAGCAAAAAAGACGGCGCAACCCAGTCAAAATTTAACTTTTTGGCCGATCTACAGAGCCTGGAGGATGAGCGCGCGGCGCTGCAAAAAGCGGTGAAAAAGGCCGGTCTAATCGCCGTTGCCGTAGGGACCGGTGTGGGCGCACTGGTGGCGCGCTTTTGGGGCGAAGCGGCGGCCGGCGTATTTGTCGGCATCTCCGTTTACGGCGTCGTGAGCGCTAGTTTGACGGCGAGTAAAAGACGGAATTTTAGATCAAATTTTAAAAGCAGGGTCATCGCGAGCATCGCAAAAAGCTTCGGGCTTAGCTACGATGAAAGCGGCGGGCTTACAGCAGATGAGTTTTTTGAAATTTACGACTGCTATATAAACGAACAATCGAGCGAGGATATGATGAGCGGGGAGGTACAGGGCGTGCGCGTGAGATTTAGCGACTTTTATGCCGCCGAAAAGGTGCGCACCAAAAACGGCACTCGCACCTACATAAAATTTCAAGGAGTGCTTTTCGTCGCGGACTTCCACAAAAGGCTTAACTGCGAGGTGCGGGTGTGTCACAAAAACTCGCGAAATCTGCGCAGATGCGGACAGCGAGCGAATATGGACGACGTGAAATTTGAGGAGTTTTTCGACGTCTATACGACCGATCAGGTGGGCGCTAGATACGCTCTGACGCCGCTTTTGATGCAGCGACTGACGGAGATCTATCTAAGGCTGGGCTCGCAGATAAACGCAGTGCTAAGGGAGGATAAAATTTACGTGGCGATCGAGACCTGGCGCGATAATTTCGAGCCTAGAATCGACTGCTCGCTAAAGCAGGACGCTACGATAGAGCTTTACGTAGATGAGATAGGCGCGCTTGTGGGTATCGTGAGCGAGCTAAATTTGAACCGTAAAATTTGGAGCGAATGAGGTGAGCGGCGGGCGGCGGAGTATGACAGAGGCGACTGCATACGGCTGTGGCGGTGCACAGATAGGACATAGCGCGCGGGATCGCAGGCTACACGGCACAGAGCGCTGTGTAGCTGAGCGTGGAAATAAATGCGTTGCGCGGATCGTACGTTTGGGCGGATGTGCGATCGCTCCTTCGCACGAGCCAATCGAAAGATAGAACGCGCACGGGAGGCGTTCGTATAAGACTTTGCAAGCCGCTTTGAGCTGATAAATTTTTAAATTCCCGCTCTGTTTAACGAGCGGGCGCTTGCGATTTATCATTGCTCGCACGGCAAAATTTTACCGCACGAGCAGTTTGCATTAGAATTCTACTATCGCTTGAAATTTTACGCTGCCGCGCGTGACTTAAATTTTGCCGCGACGATGGGCGCTAGGCTGCATTCCATCTCGGCTAAAATTTACTCCGCGGTCAAATTCGCCGTGCGGAAGCAAAACCCTGCCGCTAGATCGATAAATTTAGCTAACTTATAAAAGCGCTCGCTGCCTATGGGCGTTTATGACGCCGTTTCGGTAAAGCTACGGCGCTAGCCTCGCTGCAAGGTTGCAGGGCTTAGTAAGGTCGTCCGCTAAACTAGACGGCGAATCAAAATTTATAGCTTTCCACCTTCGATTACGACGTCGTCAGCCTTGATATCGTCGCCGTATACTGGCGCTAGCGTCGCGTCGTAGTCGGCGTGGAAAAATTTCTCGCCCGCAAGCTTTACGATTAGATCGTCAAGCCATTTGCGAAGCTCGTCGTTGCCCTTTTTGACTGCAGGCGCGATGACGTCCTGATCGCCTAGCGAGCGGATACCTACCTTAAAGCCAGGGTTTGACTTAGTC
>CAUSBF010000015.1:0-16178 GCA_963529595.1 uncultured Campylobacter sp. | reverse complement strand
CGCCGCAAAACGGCGTTTCACAAAGCTTGCAAGGAAATTTCGCGCCACAGAATTCCTCTAATCTAAGCTCCGCCGTGGATAATTCTGCGCCGCAAAGCTCTGCAGAGAGCTTAAGCCTCTGCGACGTCGTGGGGCCGATCTGCGAAAGCGGCGACTTTTAGGCCAAAGGGGTAAGCTTGCCTAGCCTGCAAAGCGGCGATCTGCTCGCGATCAAAAGCGCCGGCGCCTACGGCTTTTCGATGTCGAGCAACTACAACACCCGCTGTCGCGCCGCCGAGGTCGCGATTTACGACGGACAGGACCGCCTGATTAGAAAGCGCGAGAGCTTTGATGATCTAATCGCGCTCGAAAAGGATCTCGTATGATCCGCGCGGCGAGCCGTCCAAAACAGGGCGCGATCTTAAATTTCAAATCCGAACGCGCAGCGGCTTTAAATTTTAACGCAGCAGCAAGCACGGTCTTAAATTTTAAACGCACCGTCGCTTTAAATTCCAAGCCAGGATGCGCCCCTGCTTTAAATTTCAAATCCGAACAAAATGTGCCTCTAAATTTAACGCCAGAACGAAGCCTTGTTTTAAATTTTAATCGCGGCTCTTTAAATTTTAGATCCCGCCGCGACGAATTTTATTGCGCATTCTTATCGCGCGGAAGTTGCGGCTCGGCAATCGCAAGCGATGAAATTCTAAGATCGCGCGGTAAGAATTTCAAAGCCTGCGGCAAGAGTGGCGGCGTGAAATTTTTAAAATCGAAATTTAGGGGCGAGCAAAAGGAGGGTTGTGATGCAAAACATCGATGATCTGCGCGTTTGTATCGACAGGCTGGATGATGAAATTTTGCGCCTTATCGACGAGCGCATGGGGTTTGTCAAAAAGATCGGCGAGCTGAAACAGACCGCTGGCAGCGCGATCTACCGCCCGGAGCGCGAGCGCTCGATCATCAGCAGGCTGGACGGCGGAAAGGCGCGAAATTTAAGCAAAGAGGCGATCGAGGCAATATTTTTTGAAATTTTTTCGGTTTCGCGAAATTTAGAAAAGCCGCAGATCGTCGCGTTTTTAGGGCCTTTTGGCACCTACTCGCACCAAGCCGCCAAGAGTCGCTTCGGCGCGGTAAGCTCCTATCTACCGCTATCGAACATCGAGGCGGTCTTTAAGGAGCTTGATAGTGGAGAGGCCAAATACGGCGTCGTGCCGATCGAAAACAACACCGAAGGCGCGGTGGGCGCGACGCTTGATTGCTTGCGAAAATATGAGGGCGTCAAGATCGTCGCCGAAATTTATATGGATATCCACCACTGTTTTGCGAGCCACTGCGACGACGTAAGCACGGTGGATCAGATATTCTCGCATCCGCAAGGATATAATCAGTGCCTTAAATTTCTAGACGATCACGGCCTTAGCGGAGTTAAATTTACCGCGACCAAATCGACTGCGCTTGCGGCGCAGATGGCAGCCGCTACGCCGCACTCCGCCGCGATCTGCTCCAAGATCGCCGCCGATCTTTACGGCGTGCCGATGATGTTTCAAAAGATCGAGGACAACTCCGCCAATCGCACGCGCTTTTTCGTGCTGAGCGACTTTAAAAACCAAAAGAGCGACCGCAACAAAACGAGCATCCTAGCCAAAACAGACGACCGTCCGGGCGGACTCGTGGACTTTTTGCAGATGTTTCGCAACGAGGGGATAAATTTAACCAAGCTCGAAAGCCGCCCGGTCAAGCTTAGGGATTTTAAAAGCGTCTTTTACATCGATTTTGAGGGGCACATCGATGACGAGCGCGTGGCGCGTGTGCTGCAAAACGCGCAGAAAAACGGCCACGAAATCACATGGCTGGGAAGCTATATAAACGGAGGGGAGTGATGAAATTTAATGAATTCGTAGAAAATCTAAGCAATTACGAAGCGGGCAAGCCGATCGAGCTTGTGGTGCGGGAGTTTGGTGTCCGCAAGCAGGACGTGCTAAAGCTTGCCAGCAACGAAAATCCCTTCGGCACTAGCGAGGCGGTGCAGGAGGCGATCGTGCAAAACGCCGCCTGTGCCCATCTTTACCCTGATGATTCGATGTATGAGCTAAAGGACGCGCTCGCCTCGAAATTCGGCGTAGAGCCGCAAAATATTATCATCGGCGCGGGCAGCGATCAGATCATCGAGTTTGCGCTGCACGCCAAGCTCAATTCGCGACGCGCGATACTGCAAGCGGGCGTCACTTTTGCGATGTACGGCATCTACGCAAGCCATTGCGAGGCTAAAGTTTACAAAACGAGCGCTCAGGAGCACGACCTAGCCGAGCTTTTAAAAATTTATAACGCGCACAGAGATGAAATTTCGGTCATCTTTTTGTGCGTGCCGAACAACCCGCTTGGCGAGTGCTTGGATGCGGAGGCGGTGTATGAGTTCGCTCGTAGCGTGGATGAAGATACGTTCGTGGTGATTGATGCTGCGTACAACGAATTTGCGGCGTTTAAAGATGAGCGCAAGAGGCTCGATCCCAAGCTTTTAATTGGGAATTTTAAAAACGTGCTCTATCTAGGCACCTTCTCGAAGGTTTACGGCCTGGGCGGTATGCGCGTAGGCTACGGTATCGCGCCGCGGCAAATCATAAGCGCGCTTTATAAGCTGCGCCCGCCTTTTAACATCACGACGCTTAGCCTCGCGGCGGCGATTACGGCGATAAAAGACGAGGCTTTCGTGCAAAAGAGCCTGCAAAACAACGCCGCGCAGATGAGCCGCTTCGAGGATTTTGCGCGCGAGCGAAATTTGGAATTTATCCCTAGCTACGCAAATTTCATCACGTTCAAACTTAGCCCGCCGATAGATAGCAGCGAGCTTTGCGAGCAGCTTCTGCGCCGCGGCATCATCATTCGAAATTTAAAAAGCTACGGGCTAAACGCCGTACGTATCACGATCGGCACACAGGGGCAAAACGATCGCGTCTTGGGCGCTCTGGGAGAGATTTTGAGTGGATATTAAAAATAAAAGCCTGGAGGAGCTACGGGAGCTCTGTGCGCAGATCAGAGCGCGCATCATCGAAGTCGTGAGCAAAAACGGCGGCCATCTAAGCTCAAACATGGGCGCGGTCGAGCTTATCGTGGCGATGCACTACGTATTTGACGCCGCGAGCGATCCGTTTATCTTCGATGTGAGCCATCAAAGCTACGCGCACAAGCTTCTAACGGATCGCTGGGATGAGTTTAGCTCGCTTAGGCAGTTCGGCGGTATCAGCGGCTATACGAAGCCTAGCGAGAGTAAATTTGATTACTTCGTCGCAGGACACGCCTCGACGTCGATCTCTTTAGCCGTGGGTGCGGCAAAAGCGATCAGTCTAAAGCGCGAAGATCGCGTGCCGGTCGTACTCATCGGCGACGGATCAATGAGCGGCGGCATGACTTACGAAGCGATGAACGAGCTCGGCGATCTGCGCCTGCCCTGCATCATCATCCTAAACGACAACAAAATGAGTATCAGCAAGCCTATCGGCGCCTTTAGCAAATACCTAAGCCAAGCGATGGCGGGCGAGACCTATCAAAAATTTAAATCCCACGTAAGAGAGCTGCTCTCCCACGCTCCGCAAAGTGCTACTTACATGGCGAAGCGCTTTGAAAATTCCTTAAAGCTCATCATCCCTGGGATGTATTTTGAGGAGCTGGGGCTCGAATACATAGGTCCGGTCGACGGCCACAACCTAGCCGATCTTATATCGGCGTTAAAGACGGCAAAAAGCGCGCGTAAGCCCGTCGTCGTGCACGCTCAGACGATCAAAGGCAAAGGCTATGACAAGGCCGAGGGCTATTTGGAGAGCTGGCACGGCGTAGGGCCTTTCGACATTCAAAGCGGAGAATTTAAGAAAAAATCCGCCGCCAAAAGCGCCACGCAAATTTACGCCGAGGCTCTTTTAAATTTAGCCGCCAAACATGAAAACGTCGTGGGCGTGACCGCCGCGATGCCAAGCGGCACGGGTATGGATAAGCTGATCGAGAAATTCCCGCACCGCTTCTGGGATGTCGCGATCGCCGAGCCTCACGCGCTAAGCTCGATGGCTGCGATGGCGCGCGAGGGCTTTAAGCCGTACGTTACGATATATTCGACCTTCATGCAGCGCGCGTTCGATCAGATCGTCCATGACGCGGCTATTATGAACTTAAGCTTAGTCCTTGCGATGGATCGCGCGGGCATCGTGGGCGAGGACGGCGAGACGCACGAGGGAGTCTTTGACGTGAGCTTCTTGAACGCGATCCCAAACGTCAGCATGTGCGCGCCGCGGGACGAGGCGAGCTTTAAACGAATCATCGAGTACTCCTACGCGCATGAGGGAGTTTTGGCGATCCGCTATCCGCGCGGAAGCTTTATCTTGGACTGCGACGAGACCGGCGCGTATGCGATAGAGCTTGCAAAATCGGTGTTTCTAAAGCGCAGCGATAGCGCGCATGTAGCACTGATCGGCTACGGAAACGGTGCGGGCAAAGCGTATAAAACGGCTGAAGCGCTAGAGGGACAGATGGAGGTGGACGTCGTGGATCTAGTCTTTGCAAAGCCTTTAGACGGCGAGTTTTTGCGAAGCTTAGCTCGTAAGGATAAAATTTGGTACGTCTTTAGCGACAATGCCAAAAAGGGTGGCGTCGGTGAAATTTTAAGCGCATTTTTACAAGAAAATGAAATTTCGGACGTAAAGATTGTAAGCTTCGAGTTCGGCGATATCTTTTTACCGCACGGAAAGACCGCCGACGTAGAACGCAGCTTGGGCTTGGATATCCAAACTCTAACCGAGCGAATATTAAGTGATAAAAAGTATTAGTTAATATCAACTTTGTTTAAAGTAAAATTTGATAATATCACTTTAAAATTTTTTGAAGGACAAAAATGAGCCACGTAGAACTACTCAAAACTTGCGGTTTGAAAGCAACTCCTCAAAGATTGTGCATCCTAAAGGTGCTGGATCGCCACGAACATCCTAGCATAGATGACCTATACGAGGGGATCAAGGAGGACTATCCGTCCATTTCGCTAGCGACGGTTTATAAAAATTTAAACACCCTGCTCGACGAGGGCGTCGTAGTCGAGGTCAATGCGCCGAATAAAAAGAGCCGCTACGACATTTATCAGATGCCGCACATCCACGTCGTCTGCGAAAAATGCGGCAATGTCACGGATCTTTTCATGGATGATGCCTTTAATAAGGACGTTTTGAAAAACATCGAGCGCAAAGCGGGCAATTTCATCCGCAAGCTAAATATCACGGCTACGGTCGAAGACTGCGAAAAGTGTAGATAGTTTAAAGAATTTTCTGCTATTATTACCCACTTTATTTTTGGAGCGGGTATGCAAACTAAGCGTAAATTTTTATTGAGCGACGATTCGATTCTGCGGACGCTAGAGCGTGCGGGGCTGAAATGTCGCAAGGTAAAGATCGCTTGGTTTTATACTTCGTTCTACCCCGAAATTTACTACATCCGCCAAAACGACGAGTGCTCTTTGCACCACAAAAAAGAGGATCTCGACAGACAAACTCTAAATTTTAAAATTTCAAAAGATGACTTCAAAGAGGCTTTAAAAAGCAGGATCGCCCGCGTCGTGCAAAAGAACCGCTACGGCTTTGCCAGCGATGAAGCGGAGTTTTGGCTTGAGCTTTACGGCGGCGAGCTAAGCACGCTCGTGATTTTACGATCGAAATTCCAAAGCGAGGCGGCAAGCGCAAATTTTGATTTTGCCAAAACCTTCGGCAATAGCGATTTTTGCGAGATCACCGACGATCACCGCTACAAAAGCCGCTATCTGGCGCGCTACGGCATCCCGCCGCGCTCGCTTGATTTCGCGCATGCTCGCAACGTTTTTAAAAAATTTAGCCGAGTTAAATTTTTCGCGCCGCCCTATGCGGACAGCGTTAAGCTCGCGCGCTTGGCGCTTGAGCTAGCGTGGATACGGGCATGCGGCGCAAAAAGCGAGTATCAAAAGAACCTCTCCCCCGAAGCTCTTCACGAGCTGCGCGTGCAAACCCGCAAGGCAAGGGCGCTTCTAAAGCTATCCGCGCCGCTTTTCGAAGCGGAAAAAAAGGATGAAATTTTAAAACTGCTCGCAGAATTTATGAGCCGCAGCAATCAGCTGCGAGACCTTCACGTTTTTGCGGAGTTTTTGAAGGCCGACGACGCGCCTGCGAGCTTTTTGCAGCAGCTAAATCTTATCACAAAGCGCTCGGAGGATAAAATTTTAGAATTTCTTTCTAGCGCGGAATTTACAAATTTAAGCGGCGCTATCAGCGGCTTTTTAAGCGGCGCGGACGGCATCTACGCACGTAGCGAATATGAAAAAATTTCAAAAAAGTTCGCCTCCGCTCGCCTCTGCAAGCTGATTAAAAGCTTGCGCGCGGAGCTAAAAAATTTACAGCAAGGCTCGTCTCTGCAGGCATTTCACGACGCGCGCATAGGGCTGAAGAGGCTGCGATACGCGCTTGAGATTTTTGCAAGAAGCTTTGATGAAGGCTGTGTCAGGGAGCTATTTAAGCGCACGAAGGCCGCCTGCGAGGATTTCGGCGCGCTGCAAGATATCAGCGTGTGGCAAAATTTTATCGCGATCTATCAAAAAGCAAGCGATAAAAGCGGCGTCGCGTTTGCGTACCTGCTGGCTCTGGACGCCCGCTTAAACGACCGCCGCGTCGAGCTGGAGGAAAAAATTTTAAATGAAAAAGAGGCTCTTTTGCGCGCTCTAAAAAAATCGCTGCGCAAAATCAAAGCATACGAATAAGGAAAGCCCGTGCAAAAACAGGAAAAAATCATAAAGATGTTCGATGAGATCGCGCCTACCTACGATCTGGCAAACCGCGCCATCAGCTTCGGCGTGGACGTTTCGTGGCGCAAAAAAGCGGTCGAGCTGACGCTTGAAAAGCTTAAAGGAAAGCTCGTGAGTATCGCCGACATCGCGTGCGGCACGGGCGATATGATAAGCTCGTGGCGCGACGGCGCGGCGCAGCACGGCGTGCAGATCGAGCGGATCGTGGGGATCGATCCTAGCGAAGGGATGCTCGAGGTAGCGAAGCAAAAATTCCCTAGCTGCGAGTTTATCAAAGCGACCGCGGGCGCCACGACGCTGGATGACGCGAGCGTAGATATTTTAAGCATCAGCTACGGCATAAGAAACGTCGTGGAGCTGGACGCGGCGCTTGCGGAGTTTAATCGCGTCATCAAACCGGGCGGCTCGCTCGTGGTTTTGGAATTTACCAAAGCCGCAAGCGGCGGGCTAGCGTTTAAGATCAGAGATTTTTACGTGAGTAAAATTTTACCCAAAATCGGCGCATTCATCTCAAAAAACAAAGAAGCCTACGAGTATCTGCCAAGCTCCATCGGCAGCTTCCTAGACGCCGCGAGCTTTAGCGAAAAGCTCAAAAGCGTAGGCTTTGAGCTGCGCGTGCAAAAGGGCTTCAGCTTCGACGTCAGCACGCTTTTCATCGCGGAGAAAATGGCGCGGAAGAGCGACAATGCTTAGCGTAAGCGAGCTAAACGCCCAAGCCAAGACGCTTTTGGAGACGAGTTTTAGCTTCGTCGAGGTCGAGGGCGAGATCTCTAAGTTTAGAATTCAAAGCACGAGCGGGCACTGGTATTTTACGATCAAAGACGCGAGCGCGGCGATCGATTGCGCGATGTTTAAATTTAACGCCGCGCGGATAAATTTTATCCCCGCCGTCGGCGATAAGCTCATCTTAAGCGGCAAAGTCTCGCTATACGCCCCCACGGGCGCGTATCAGATCCAGGTCTCAAATATCCGCAAAAACGGCGAGGGCGAGCTGGAAGCGGCATTTGCCGCGCTAAAAGATAAGCTTAGCAAAGAGGGGCTCTTCGATGTCGCGCACAAAAAACAGCTTCCGAAATTTGCCCAAAGTATCGCGATCATCACGAGCGCGGGCTCTGCGGCGCAGGCGGATATGCTTCGCACGGCGCAGGACCGCTTCGCGCTTTGCAAGATCGATCTGTATAACGCGCTAGTGCAAGGCGAGGGCGCGCCTGCTTCGATCATAAGCGCGCTGCACGCAGCCGACGCGAAGGGCTACGATGCGATCGTCATCGCTCGCGGCGGCGGTTCGCGCGAGGATCTGTGGTGCTTCAACGACGAGGCCTTGGCGCGCGCGATCTACGCGGCCAAAACGCCCGTCATCTCGGCGGTCGGGCACGAGATCGATTTTAGCATCAGCGATTTCGTAGCCGATCACAGAAGCCTCACGCCCACCGCCGCGATGATCGATCTGCTGCCCGATATTTGCGCGATCTTTCAGAGCCTAGACGGTATAAGCGACGCACTTGATAGGTTGATAAAAGATAAAATTTCATCCGCACAAAACGCGCTGAGCCTCGCAGCTTTACAGCTTAAATCAAAATCGATCGAGCCAAAAATTTCAGGCTCGCTCGCGGGGCTTTTAAATTTCGAGCTTAAATTTAAAAGCTTCATCGACTCCAAGCTAAGCGCCGCAGAGCATACGCTAAGCGCTAAGGATGAGCTTTTGGCGCAAAAAGCGAAATTTTTTGAGATCACAAAGGATCTCGTTCAAATCCAAAAGGGCGGCAAAACGGTAGCTCTAGGCGAGCTTGCCGCGGGCGACGAGTTCGTCCTTTGCTCGCAGCAGCTCAGCAAAAATGCAAAAATCATCTAAAGGAGGCAAAATGGATAGAGTTTTAAATTTTAGCGCAGGACCTAGCACCATCCCGCTGGGCGTGCTAAAGCAGGCGCAAGAGGAGCTGCTAAACTACGCGGGGCGCGGATTTTCGATAATGGAAATCTCGCACCGCACCAAAATTTTCGAGGAAGTCCTACATAGCGCGATGGACCGCGTACGCGATCTCTACGGCTTTTCGGATGATTTTACGATTTTATTTTTGCAAGGCGGCGCGAGCCTGCAATTCGCGCAGGTGCCGATGAACCTATATGCGGGCGGCGTCGCAGAATACGCCAACACGGGCAACTGGACGAGCAAGGCGATCAAGGAAGCGGGCGTACTCGGCATAAACTACCGCGTGGTCGCAAGCAGCGAGGAGAGCAAATTTGACCGCATCCCCGAGGTTAAATTTTCGGATGGCGCGGACTACGGCTACATCTGCTCGAATAACACGATCTACGGCACGCAGTATCCGCAGCTGCCGCAGTGCGCCTGCCCGCTCGTAGTCGATAGCTCGAGCGATCTGTTTTCGCGCCCGGTGGATCTTAGCAGCGTAGGGATGTTTTACGGAGGCATTCAGAAAAATGGCGGTCCTGCAGGCGTTACGATGGTTGCGATCCGCAAGGATCTGCTGGATCGCGCGAACTCCAAAACGCCGATGATCCTGCGCTACAAGACGCAGGCGGATGCGGACTCGATGAGCAACACCCCGAACACTTTCGGAATTTACATGCTAAATTTAATGCTCGGCTGGATCAAGGACGAAATCGGCGGGCTCACGGCGATGCACGAGCGCAACAAGCGCAAAGCGACGCTACTCTACGGCGCGATCGATGCTAGCAGCGGCTTCTACCGCGGCCACGCGCAAAAGGAGAGCCGCAGCCTGATGAACGTTAGCTTTAATATCGCAGACGCCGCGCTTGAGCCCGTTTTCGTCGCGCAGGCGGAGGCGGAGGGGATGATCGGGCTTAAAGGACACCGCGTTTTAGGCGGCATCCGCGCCTCGATCTACAACGCGATAAACTACGAGGACGTTGAAAAACTAGTCGTTTTTATGAGCGAGTTTGCGCGCAAAAACGGCTAGCGGCGGTTAAATTTAGAGGTTTGGTGCGGCTCGCGCTTATAGACGAGATTGTCTAGGATCCGTGCTTGCCTTGCCGCTAAGCTGGTATTTGCCATAGTCCTCGCTTTTATAGCCGGTATTTTACGGCGGAAATAGCTTTGATGCGGCTTAGATTTCGTTGCTAGAATTTTATTGAAGATGAAATTTTATGATGTTAAAATTTTGTATTGGATGAAGTCTAGTGGCTTCGATTTTACAGCGGCGAACGGACTTGGTGCCGCTGGGATTTATTAGGTAGGATTTAACATCTAAAACGCTATTATCGGTGTTCGAGGAGGGTCGGCGGTTTATTTATTTAGGCGCAGGTTTAGCGTATCTGGCGTCTAAATTTAAGCTTAACCCTAAAAACGGGCAAAATTAAACGAAAGGATTTAAATGAGTTTTAAGAGATTTTTTGCAGTAGCGCTTGTGGTGGGCGCTTGCGCTTCGGTGAGCGCAGAGGCTAGCGCTGCTGGGGATTTTTGTATCAAAAACGGCGGCGAGCTGATCGTCCGCAAAGACGGCAATGGCGTGGATTACACCGTTTGTAAGCTGCCTGACGGTACTATGATCGACGCTGAAGAATTTTATAAAACAGGCGGCGATTTGAGTAAATTTAAGAGCGTAAATCGATAGAATTTTATCGCTTGCGAAATTTGCAGCAGCGAAATTCCATAAAATTCTGCGTCAAAATTCCTCTTTAAAATTTAGATGAATTCTAACTAGCAAGCGTTAGTGCAAGTAAATTATTTGGGTACCTCATACAAAGTGAGGGCAGCAGAGTGATGGAAGGAATTCAATTATCCAAATATCAACGATGTGTGGAGATTTTGCTCTAGCAAGGTGCTGAAAGCGGCGGCTACGCAAAGCAGAATATTTTAAGCGATTTGACGCAACGCGCAGGAAACCTACTAGATTGCTTGATTAGGACGCAGATTTTTTGGATATGTGATAAGCGTTTGTGCCCATACTTGCTGAACTTAAATTTTAGCCGTTCGTGGACGTCGCTCGCTTCCTTTTTTTGAAAGACTCAAATTTTAGTCGCCTGTGAGCGCCCATTCGCTTCCTTTGCCCGCGTAAATTTAGCGCGTAAAAACCACGACCTCGCCGCGATCAAACGTGATCTGTCGCCCGGATAGATACAGCTCGAAGTACGGCTTTAAAAAGTCATCCTGCGGTCTTTGCCCGTAGTTTGGATACTGCAAGTACACAGGTAGCAGATAGTCGCAGTTGATCGAATAGTACGCCTCGCCGAGCACCCATAGCTTCGCATCGAGCTTAGGCGTATCTATCATCCACTCCGTGATCGCCTCATAGACGGCGTCCGTAAGCTCGTCTTTGTTATGCGCGAAATCAAAACCTTCCTGCATGCGAGCGGATTTTATCTGCTCAAGTATCTTTAAAAGCCCGCTCTTGCCTAGAAATTCTGCGAAAATTTTTAAATTTCGAACGTACGCTAAAGCTAGACTCTTAAGCGCTTCGCCACCAAATTTCGGATCCTGCGGCGGGCAAAAATACCCGGGCGCCACGCCCTGATCGAATGCCTTCCGCGTCTACTGCTCCGTGGCTGCGTATATTGGCATTATGTGCGCTTGTAGCTCAGTGCCGTTTTGTAGCGGCGCAAACACCGCTCTCACGCCCGCGCCATCAGGCATAAAGCACTGAAAAAGCCCATAAAGCTTATCTTGCAGATCGATCTCTTCGCAATCTAAGCTTAAATCTAGCCCCGCAGCCTCGTTAATGCGACTAGCGTATTTGAAATTCGTCATTTTCGCCCTTTTAAATTTTGACCGTCAAAGCGTTTGGGTGGAATTTTACCTAAATTTTACGCGTTTGCCGAATTAAAATTTATGCGCGATGAGACTTTTGTAGAATTTAAAATTTAGCGGTTCGGTTTGGGTTCAGTACTACGACAAAGCGGCGGAGCGATTGGCGGCGGGAGGGCGGCGCCCGACGGCGGTACCTACGGAGCGTGACGACAGGGGTAGCCGATGATCGCGACCGCAGAGCTCGCAGGTTACTTGCTCGCAGAAGCGGACTTTTCGCGCTCAGGCCGTCGCAAAATGGCGGGTAGCGTATTGGATGACCGCAGCGCTTGTAGCGCCCGTGATGAATGCCGTGTTTTTCATAATTCCTCCTTCGGTAGGAATTTTATTAATTTAGCTCGCCCTTTTACCGCTTGCATTAGTAGTGTCTTTCCATCTACTGGCTGTATCGTCGAAGAGGCGCAAACGCAGTATGCAATGTAATTTTACAGATCTTTTTATTTTGGCTAAAATAAGCAAAATTTTAAAGGAAAGATATGCTGATTTCTTACTTGCTGCAAGATAACCGGAAATTCGCTAAAATGAGAACTAGAATTTCGCGCAGAATTTATAAAGGGAACAAGTTCATCCGCGCCGTCTGCGCGACAGATTTGCTTTTCGCTTTTGCGTTTTCGGCTTGCCTTTTTATTTTTGAGGACGATTGGATAGAGTTTGTACGTAAGTACTATGGTGATAAGTCCTGGATAAAGAGCTTAGGAGCGATCTTGCCTACTGCTTGCGCAGTTTTTTATATTTACGCTATTTGCGTTAGATCGTGGCTACTAAATTCCGCGATATACGATAAGAATAAAAATGTCACTTTCGGCGATTTTAGCATTGAAATTTCAGACGATTTAAAGGGGCAATTTATATTCGTAAGCGAGCGAGATACGCTCATTTATGATGCGGAATTTTGTGAGGTGGTAATGGAGCGCGATTTTTTGGTAATTTTGCTGGAAGGAAGTCTTTTTATCGCCGTACCCAACGAAGCGTTTAAAGAAATAAGCAAGGAGGAATTTGCTGCGAAATTAAACAAAACAATAAGCGAGGCAAAAAGCGAAATTTAAAAAGCTATGGGCAGATAGAACGGATATGATTGCGATCACAATGGAATCTTAGCCATAATGAAATTTTATCCGTTGCTTGCAAATCTTTTGCTATTTTTGTCTTAAAATTTTGCTAAAGAATTTTATTTATGCTTACGGGTGCATACTAAAAGTACCGCACTAAAATTTATTAAGCTCGGTGATGTCCTCTTAAGAGTACGCCTAAAATATTTTTATGCTCACGCTCCGCACTGCTGCAGCGGTGCGGTAATGAGCGACGATAGATAAGTTGTCGCGCGGCTATGAGCGGCGACGATCAGCGTATTGGATGACGGCACCACTCGCAGACCAGTCGCTTACAAAAGCGCTTTTCGCGTTCAGGGCACACATTAGGGGCGCAAGGTCAGCGGCATTATTTGATCTGTTGCGCAGGAAATGAAATTTAACTCTAAATTTAAAAGTGCGAAATTTTTCAAATCGCGCGTGAAGTAGTTTGAAATTTTATCTGGCTTTGCTTCGCCGCGCAGCGGTCTGCGCGGCTTGCTTTAAATTTTACTTTATCCCTGCAAATGCTGCCTTCGCGTACGCCAGATCCTTCTCGTCGGGGTGTTTCGCAGCCTCCGCCCAGCGCGCAAGTCGCTCGGGAGTGATAGGATGGGGCGAGTTGCCGCTAGAGGCCATTTTGCGCATCGTTTCAAGTAGATTCGGATCGATCGCGCCCTGGCAGGCAAACTCCCTTACGATCTCGTTGCCATTTGCCTTAAGCCCCTCTTCAAAAGTATCCAGGCACTTGCGCGAATGCTCGCCGTCCGGCTCCGCGCCAAGCGTCATGAAAACGCCCAGCTTCTTGTCGTGAATTTTGCGTAAAAAGCGCGTAAATTTCGCCTCAGCCTCGCCCTTATCGACGTAAAAGCCCAAGGCTATAAAGTCGTAGTCATCGACCTCGCCTTCAAAGTCGCGGAAATTTAGGCTCTCGCAGCTTAGTTGCTCGGCGATCGCGTCGCCCACCTTTTTCGTGTTACCCGTTTGCGATGTGTAAAGCACGATTTTTTTCATACAAAGTCCTTTCTAATGATGTTTGCTATCTCTTCGTTGATGTTGTTGCCCCAAAAAATTCCGTCCAAGTTCAAGACCGATTTTTCATCCTTAAGCTCCAAAAGCCCCCAGTTTTGAAATTCTTTCAGCTTTTGCACCACTTCGTCGTAAATATTCGCGCTTAGGGCTTCTTTTAGCTCGTTTAAGCTTACGATCGGATACTGAAACAGATTGTTTAGCACGCCGTATTTTGCTTCGCGCTCATCTATTCGCGAGATCATCTTATGCCCCGACACGCCGTAAATTCCGAAGCCCGCTACGTGTCCGCCCGCGCCGTTGCCGATAGGAAGGACGTCCGTGCCCTTGTGGCTTAGCTTGATGTAGCCGTAGTTATCGCGCCCTTTGCGAGCAAGCTTAGTAAGCTCCAAAACCTCGAAATTCCCGCTTTGCAGCAGCGCCTCCGCGAAAGCGTGGTGCAGCTTTTTATCGGTCGGCAGATCGTAGTAGGAGGTGTCGATCTTTTTGGATAATTCCGAGCCATCGAAAAACATCAACGAGTAAAAGCTAGCGCTATCAAGTCCGAGCTCATTTACATAATTAGCATCTGCGATCGCCTCCTCTACGCTTTCGTTCGGGAAGTTGTAGATGATGTCGCAACAGAGCATGCCTTCAAATTTTTCTCTAAGATCCTTTAGTCGCTCGATTGCGCGAGCGGGCTTATGCACGCGGTTTAGAAGCACGCGCCCCTGCCTACTGAAGGTCTGCACGCCGATGCTAAAGCGGTTTACGCCGAAGCTTTGCAGGGCGAGCGCTTTTTGCGTATCTAGATTATGCAGCGTGGTCTCTACGCTGATCTCGCAGTCATCCGCGATCTTAAAATTTTTATGCAGCGCGCCCAGAACCTTTTCGAAGTGCGTCTCGCTAAAGACGCTCGGCGTGCCGCCGCCGAAGTAGATGCTTTTGATTCTTTTGGTGTCGAAGTATGGCATCTCGCCGTAGTCTTTGATCTGGCGGATTAAAAATTTAGCGTATTCGTCCAGCTCGTCGCCGAGTTTGGAGCGCATCATCGAACAAAACGAGCAGATATTATCGCAAAACGGCACGTGCAGATAGATCACGCAGTCGCTGTCTTTCGCGGGCTGCTCTAGCGCATCGAACAGCTCGTTTTCGCTCGCGGAGACGCTCTCGAAAAGCTTGGAGCGATGGTGGGATTTAATGCGTTCTTTAAACATCTATTTCGTTGCCTCCGCGTAAATTTCATCCACCGTCTCGCCGATCTGCGGGCTGCCCCGCAAGATGAGCGTCGGAGCTTTTAAAATTTTGCCCGATTTTACGGCTTTGGTATTTTTAAGGATCGGATTTGCCTTTAAAAAATCCTCCGTCTCGCCGCCCACGACGACGATTATATCGGGGTTTTGCTCGAGGATGTATTCGGCAGATACCGAAGGCGTGCTGCCTTTTAGGCCGTCTGCGATATTTTTGGCGCCTAGGCGAGCGAAAATGTCGCCGATGAGGGTTTTGTCGTTAAAAGCCATAGTGGCGTTTGAGCCAAAAAATAGCGCTACTTTTTTGCCACGAAGAGCGGGTTTGTCTGCAAAAATTCCATCCATCTGCGCGCAAATTTTATCCGCCTCGCTCTGTTTTTTTACGATCGCGGCGACCTTCTTTACGTTTTGGCAGATCTCTGCGGTGGAGTTCGCATCCATCGCAAGGCTCTTAAGTCCCAGCTTTTGCAGATTCTCGCTAACGCCCGCGGAGTGAAAGCTCGTGATGACCAGATCGGGCTTAAGCTCGACGATTTTTTCCATATTCGGCTTGACGTAGGTGCCTACGCTCGGTAGTTTCGCGGTTTCTGCCTCCGGGCGGATCTTGCTCATCGAGGTAGTTGAGATCGCAGCGATCTGATCCTGCGCCCCCAAAGCGTAGATGATCTCGACTGCGGCAGGGTCGAGCACTACCAGGCCTTTGGCGAGCGCAAAACTCGCCGAAAGCAAAGCTATAAGAATTTTTTTCACATTTTCTCCTTTTGCGGTAAGATAAATTTAGTTCCTAAATTTTCGACTATCAGGGCGTCAAAGCCGTAAATTTCTTTTATGATCTGCGGCGTAAAAAGCTCGCTCGCGCTACCGCGATACCTCACTGCGCCGTCTTTTAGCATCAAAATTTCATCGCAAAAAAGCGAGGCTAAATTTAGATCGTGCAGCACGACGACGCTCGTTAAATTTAGCGTTTTGGTTAAATTTTCGCAGATCCTCATCGCCTCGATCGCGTAGTTCATATCAAGCGCGCCCGTGGGCTCATCGAGCAGTAAAATTTCAGGCTCGCTTACGAGCGCTCTGGCAAGCAGCACGCGCCCGAACTCGCCGCCGCTTAGCTCAAACGCGCTGCGATTTAAAAATTTCTTCACGTCCAAAAGCTCGGCGATTCGCTCTACTTTGTCGCGGTCGCTCGCATCGTAGCCGCTAAATGCGCTTTTTAGGCGGCAAAATCTGCCCGCAAGTAAAATTTCATTCACGTTTAGCGCGGCTGCGAGGGCTGTTTTTTGCGGCACGAAGCCGAT